>CALFWW010000206.1 GCA_937928575.1 uncultured Saprospiraceae bacterium
TAATGAATTTTGAGCGGTGTACCTTGAGAGCCATCTATAAAACCTCTCTGAGAGCTATCCCTATTAATGTCAATTAGAGAAATTTAAAATTTTATCTTTTCATTATTATTATTATTATCTCGTAAAGTTCTCGCAGAGGTAGTTCTCGAAGAGGTGTAAAGAAAGCTCTACGCAAGGTCAATGTCATTGAAATAAGAACTTTAATAGTACGACCCACTCTGGGGTCGAATGCAACTTGTTATATTATGTTCTAACATAGTGCGACCTCTCTGAGGTCTGACACGCAAAATGACCTCAGGGAGGTCAAACTATGTTAGAAAATATATGACATATATTTACCGACCTCAGAGAGGTCGCACTTTAAAAGCTTATTCAATGACATTGTTGGCGAGGGCAAAGCCAAACTAATGAAAGGGCTTTAAAAGTTTTGAAAAATGTTTTATTTTGGAATTGCTATTATCATTTGAAGAGTACGAAAAGTTAAACACCTTTTACTCAGTAATTTTCAACAAAGCCTTCTAAGGGTTTCTATCCTATTTCATACCTTCGACCCACAAAAAATATACAATGGACGGCACCATAAGAAAAGACATCCAAGTAGGACAACTCGTCAAAATCGTCCTAAAAAAAGACCAAAGAAGTGGCGAATTAACAGAAGGTATTGTAAAATCGATCCTTACAAAGTCCCCTTCTCATCCCCACGGAATCAAAGTAAAGCTGGAGGATGGACAAGTCGGTAGGGTCAAAGCATTAATTTTAGAGGAATAATGAGAAAGTTTTCAGCCTAAATACCCAATTTAGGGTATTTAACATTATCCTCGTTTAATGTAACTTTAGAGTCCCTCCATGTACATTTCCCCTGAATTTAATCTTTAATTTAACAAAAAAACGATCCTCTTGCGGATTGTTTCCTTAATATTATGGGTAATTTACTAAAGAATCTCTTTGGTGCGGAAACGAACGTTTGCATTCAAACCATGTTTGAGGAAATTGCGAATGCAATCCCTGACTCTGTTGCACTTGTTTATGAAGGTCGCCAAATGACTTTTGATGAACTCAATAGCAAAGCCAATCAACTTGCCAGATTTTTACAATCCAAAAAGATAGGTCCGGATGTTTTAGTCGGTGTCATGGTCGAAAGATCCTTTGACATGATTATCTCAATTCTTGCGATTCTTAAAGCAGGTGGTGCTTATCTCCCTTTAGACCATAAAGCACCAGTTGATAGAATCAAATATATGCTTGAGGATGCAAAGGTTCCATTGATTTTGACACAAGAGCAACTGATTGAATCACTACCAGCTAACATTGATGCCAATATATTTGCAGTCGATACGGAATGGAATACGGTAATTAATTATCCTGATACAAACATTCTCAACGAGACACTTCCGAACAACATTGCATACACGATATACACTTCTGGTTCAACTGGAAAGCCAAAAGGAGTACAGGTAGAGCATAGAAGCTTAGCCAACTTAATTATTGGGACGAATCTATTTCTCAACAATCAAATAAAACGATTTTTATACGCTTACTCCTTCGCATTTGATGGAGCAGTATATTTGATTTGGTGGGCATTGTTGGATGGTGGCACCTTAGTCATTGCTCCTGAAGAGTTGGAAAAAGATGTCAATGAATTAGCCAAATTTATTCAGCACCATCAAATTACCAATGTATTGACCTTCCCTTCTTTGTATAGTCTGGTATTAGAACAAGTCGATCCAAAACTTTTATCCTCGCTTGAAATCGTAAGTGTAGCGGGAGAAGCATGTCCTGCCTATTTGGCTAACAAGCATCACACATTATTAAAGAACACCCAATTTCTTAATCAATATGGACCAACCGAAGCTACTGTCGGTGCAACCATATATATCACTCCGAAGAAAATTGAAGGAGAGAAAGTTCCGATCGGAACTCCAATACCTAATGTTTCCATTTACATTTTAGATGAAGAATTAAATCAAGTACCTGTCGGTGAAATTGGTGAAATTCATATCGCAGGAAATGGTGTGGCAAGAGGCTATTTAAATAGATTAAAATTAACTGATCAAAAATTCATTGGTGATCCGTTTAGCGAATATGCAAATGATCGGATGTATAAAACAGGTGATTTAGGAAAATGGCTACCAGATGGCAACATCGATTTTATTGGCCGTATAGATCATCAAATAAAATTGCGAGGATACAGAATTGAATTAGGAGAAATTGAAGCCGTCATCACACAACATGAGTTGGTAAGAGAAGCAATTGTGAACGTCGTCGGAGAAACAACCGTCGACCAAAAGTTAATAGGCTACATCGTTCCGTTTGAAAATACCGGTAAAGAAATTTCGACACTGGAATTGAAAGAGTTCTTGCGCTTACAACTACCAGACTACATGGTACCAGCTGATTTCATGATATTAGACAACATGCCGTTGACAATTGCCGGGAAAGTAGATCGGAAAGCACTCTCCATTCCTAACAATTTGCGCCCAGAATTAGAGCATGAGCTGGAAGAAGCAACCAATGATCTAGAGCATTATCTTGTAGATACTTGGAAAGATATTCTAGGGATCAATGAAATCGGTATCCACGATAAGTTTTTTGAATTAGGAGGAAACTCCTTACAAGCAGGGAAATTTGTTGGAAAGGTTAGTAGTGATTTACAAGAACAGGTATTTATTGTTTCAATCTTCAATACACCTACTATTGCCGAATATGCCAACTTTTTAGAAAAAGAATATCAAGCGGAGGTCAATCGATTTTTAAATAAAGAAGTGGTAAAAGATGAAAACGTATTCAAAGCAACAGAACAACTTGTATTGGATACAACTGATTTTAGAAATTTTGAGAAAGTAATACCTTCTTCTCCCCCATTTTCAATTGCACCTCACAAAAATAAACAAGCTGTCTTTATTCTGGCGCCACCTCGTTCAGGTACTTCCTTACTTCGATTAATGTTGGCTGGACATCCCAAACTTTTTGCTGCAAATGAATTACAATTGTTAGGTTTCGAAACACTAGCACAAAGACAAGCAGCTTTTGAGGGAAAATTTAGTCTATGGTCAGAGGGGTTGATAAGAGTCATCATGCATATCAAACAATGTGGACCCGAAGAAGCTAAATTGATCATTGAAAATTACGCCAATGAAGGTGTAACAACCAAAGAATTATTTGGAAAATTACAACAATGGATTGGCAAAAAAATAATGGTGGACAAATCACCATCTTATGCGCTAGATCCAAAAATTCTAGAAAAAGCAAACAACGATTTTAAAAACGCACTTTTCATTCAACTAATTCGCCACCCATATGCAATGGTCAGTTCATTCAAAAAAATGAGAATGGATCAGGCCATGTATCTGAATGATCATGACTTCAATACTGCTCAAACAGGAGAATTAATCTGGACCAAAAGTCACGAAAACATCAATGAATTCTTTAAGAATATTCCTAAAAGAAGAAGATTTAGAATCAGATATGAAGAACTGGTAACAGACCCAAAAAAGGTAATGAAAACCTTATGCAAAAACTTCAATTGGGAGTATAGCCCTGTTTTAATCAACCCTTATTTAGGGATTGAAAATAAAATGACGGATGGAATCTATAAAGCGTCCGCTCCAATGGGCGATCCTAATCTGCTAAAGAAGTCTAAAATTGATGCAACACTAGCCGATAAATGGAAAGGAGTACTCGATGATAATTTTTTAGCAGATGAAACTTGGGAGATGGCTCAAAAATTTGGCTACCAACACCCTGAAGATATCAATGTGGATGAAACTGAAAACCAAATAGAACAAAAAAATGAAATCACCACTTCATCTTTAAAAGGAGAAAAAATAGATGCTGATTCTGGTCTTAATGAAAAAATAACGCGATCAAATGACATCGCAATTGTCGGTATGAGTATCCGTGTCGCAGGTGCTGAAAATATAGATGAGTTTTGGCACAATTTAATTTCTGAAAAAGATGTAAGTGTTGTTTATACAAAAGAGGATTTGATAGCAGAAGGAATCGACCCATCTGTTTTACAGGATGAAGATTATGTGAATCGAGGCATGCCATTGAAAGACTATCAATGTTTTGACCACAAGTTCTTTGGCTACACGCCTAATGAATCAGCACTCATGGATCCACAACATCGGATTTATTTGCAACAAGCCTACAAAGCTTTGGAGCATGCTGGATACGATGCTGAAAAGTACCCTGGAAAAATTGGAATTGTAGGAGGAATCGCCAGAAACACTTATTTGGTCAACAATGTAATAACGCATCCTAATTTTTTCAAGTCGATTGAAGATTTTCAATTGGGGATTACGCTTGAAAAAGATTTCCCAGCGACAAGAGTTGCCTATAAATTAAATTTGAAAGGACCTGCCATTAATGTACAAACTGCATGCTCCTCTTCTGGAGTAGCGTTGCACTTGGCTTGTCAATCTTTACTTGCAGGTGATAGCAATATGATGTTAGTGGGTGGTGGAAGAATTCAACCTCCTGTCTACAAAGGTCATATTCATCATGAAGGGCATGCCCTTTCACCAGATGGCTATTGTCGTGCATTTGATGCTACTGCACAAGGTATGGTTCGTGGAAATGGTATGGCATTTATTGTCATTAAAAAATTAGAAGATGCGATCAAAGATGGAGATTCCATACACGCTGTTATAAAATCAACCGCTATTAATAATGATGGAACGGACAAGATTGGATTTACGGCACCAAGTATTTCGGGTCAATCGGCTGCAATCATTGACGCTTACAAAAAAGCAGGTATCTCTCCTGAAACCATCAGCTATATAGAAGCACATGGTACTGGAACCAGAATTGGTGATCCAATCGAAGTGGCGAGTTTATCAAAAGCTTTTAAAGTATTTACCAATAAGAAATCTTTCTGCCCAATTGGGTCCGTCAAAACGAATATTGGTCATCTTGATGCAGGTGCTTGTATAGCTGGAATTATCAAAACCGTGCTTTCACTTAAAAACGAAGTGATTCCACCATCCCTTCATTTCGACAAGCCTAATCCTGAGATTGATTTCAAAAATAGTCCATTCTTCGTGAACACCAATTTGCGACCTTGGAATCGAACAGAAGCGGTAAGAAGAGCAGGTATAAGTTCCTTTGGCCTTGGCGGCACGAATGTACATGTAGTGTTAGAAGAAGCGCCAATAACAAAAGTATCACAGACTGGCAGATCTCATGAATTGATTTTACTGTCCGCAAAAACGGAAAGAGCACTAGCTATTCAAATGAATGAATTGGCAGACAAATTAAAGTCAGATCAAACGATACAACTAAATGAAGCAGCTGCAACTTTACAAACTGGAAGAAAGCACTTCAACAATCGGATGATGTTGGTGGAAACAGATCTTGCATCCGCTGCTGCTGGTTTGTCTGAACTTGCAGATATTTCAATTGAAAAAAATACAGTTGATAAGAAAAAGGAGGTGGTCTTTATGTTTCCAGGTGGCGGTGCACAACACACCAATATGGCAATCGAGTTGTATCGCCAAGAAAAAGTATTTCAAAATGCGGTCGATACTTGCTTGTCTATTTTACAAAATGAACATAGTCTGGACTTAAAAAAGATACTCTATCCGGATCACAATGAAAGCAAACCGATTCTTGATCCGCTTCATGGAATCACTTTGTTATTTACAATTGAGTATGCTACCGCTCAACTATGGTTATCTTGGGGTGTTGAACCCAAAGAAATGATTGGCCATAGCTTGGGAGAGTATACCGCTGCTTGTATCGCAGGTGTATTTTCTTTAAAAGATGCAATAGGAATGGTTGCGACAAGAGGTCAACTTTTCAAGACCTTGAATGATGGAGGTATGTTGAGTGTCCCAATGTCAGAAAAAGAAATCGCACCTTATGTCAATGGAAATTTAAGTTTTGCTGCGATCAATAAACCAGATAACTGTGTACTCTCCGGTGCGACTGGAGCCATCGAGAAATTAAAAACAATATTAGATAAAAAAGAAATCAACTCCTCCCTACTCCACATCACAGTTGCTGCTCATTCTGAAATGGTAGAACCTATTTTAGAAAAATTTGAGCAATACCTAAATGGAGTGACCTTCCATGAACCATCTTATAAAATCCTATCCAATGTCTATGGTGACTTTATTGATGATGCCGAAATTCAAACCCCTAAATATTGGGTAAAGCATCTTCGTAATACCGTTCGCTTTTCAGATGGAATCGGGAAATTACTAGGTAAGAAAAATAGAATATTTCTAGAAATTGGACCTGGTCAAACTTTAAGTACCTTTACCCGCCAACATCCAATCAAACAAAAAGAACACGTAGTCTTAGCTTCTCTTCGTCACCCCAAAGAATCCCATCATGATATGGCATTCTTAATGACAACCTTAGGAAGACTTTGGCTACAAGGAATTGAAATTGACTGGATGGCTTTCAACGAAGCTTATCAAGCTAAAAAAATCGGTTTACCAACGTACCCGTTTGCAAAGACAAAACATTGGATAGCTCCTAAAGAAATCAGTCGTGAGAATTCTGATCAACAACTTCAAGTAGAACTTAAGAAGCATATTAAGTTATCTACAACTATTAAAGGATCTAACATGAAAAAAATTGAAGTGGTAAAAATGAATCGTATTGATTTAATCCAACGAGACGTAAAGGAAATCTTCCACGCATTAAGTGGCATTCCTTTAGATGAATTGAACTCCAGAGCCTCCTTTCTGGAACTAGGTTTTGATTCGCTTTTCCTGACACAGGCAATTGCAAAGTTGAAAAAGAAATTTAAAGTCAATTTAAGTTTTAGACAACTGCTAGAAGAATTTCCTAACATCGCTATCTTATCAAAACATTTTGATAACAATCTAAGTCCGGATGCTTACCAAGAGGAAATAAAAGAATTGGAACTAAAAGCAACAGCTTCACAACCAATTGCACCAACCAGTGAGGTAACTACTCCAATATCCACTAGTCAACCAGTACCACCCGTTCAAAAAATTTCAATTCCTCAAATTCAACCGATTCACAATTTATCTCCAGATGATGCTAACAATATGCAACAAGTCATCCAACAACAACTATTGTTGATGCAGCAACAAATCGCATTGTTAAGTGGATCTGGAATTTCAACGACACCAGTACCGTCACAGGAAGACAAAGTTGTTGCCAACAAAGAAAGCAACCTCAAATCTCCTGTGCCACCCACTCAATTAAACACTACTCCTACATCCAACCCACAATCGATTGGCAAAAAACAGATCGACGGTGAAGGAGAAAAATTCGGCCCTTGGCAACCCATTGCAAAAAAAGATAACGATGGTTTATCTGATCAACAACGAAAATACCTCAACAAATTAATTTACGATTACACCACAAAAACAAAGAGTTCTCAAGCGTTGACACAAGCGCAACGCAAACACTTATCTGATCCTAGATCTATTCAAAGTTTTCATAAACTATGGAAAGATATGGCCTATCAAATTGCGGTAGAAAAATCAAAAGGTTCCAAATTTTGGGATCTTGATGGAAACGAATATGTTGATTATCGGATGGCTTTTGGAATCAGCTTATTTGGACACACTCCAAGTTTTATTCAAGAAGCGGTGAAAGAACAACTTGAAAAAGGTTTTGAACTAGGTGTACTAACACCACTTGCACGTAAAGTCGCTGACCTGTTAGCAGAATTGACTGGATGCGATCGAGTGACTTTACTCAACACAGGTTCCGAAGCATTATCTGCCTCCGTTCGTGCGGCACGTACCGTCACTGGAAAAGATAAAATTATTGTTTTTGAAGGAGATTATCATGGAATCAATGATGAGTTTTTAGTGAGAAGTATTCGTCGCGGAAACAGCAATACCTCCATGCCGATCTCTCCCGGAATTCCTACCTCTGCTGTAGAGAACGTAATTGTATTAAGATATTCTGACGAAGATATTATTGAACAAATTGAAAAACATGCGGACGATTTAGCAGCAGTTTTGATTGAACCAATTCAACCTGCGAATCCTCAGAATCAATATTTCGATTTGTTTAAAGCAATCAGAAAAGTAACGGAGGAAAACAACATCGCATTGATTTTTGATGAGATGATTACAGGATTCAGAACAGCAATTGGTGGCGCACAAGAATGGTTTAATGTAAGAGCAGATATCATTGCATATGGCAAAATCATCTCAGGCGGTTTACCAATGGCTGCAGTTGCTGGAAAATCAAGATTCCTGGATGCGTTTGATGGCGGTATGTGGCAGTTCGGTGATGACTCCATTCCTGAAGCAGGCGTTACTTTTTATGGTGGAACTTTTGTGAAACATCCATTGTCACTGGCGGCGGCTTATGCTATGCTTACTGAAATTAAAAGACAAGGGCCTAAATTATATGAGCAATTAAATGAAAATACAGCTCGATTTGCTCAGCGATTAAAAGAATTATTTATCCGTACTAAAGTACCAATGACACTAAATGCAACAGCTTCCGTCATTGCGTTCAAGCAAATGTCTAACAATCCACTTGTAAGATTATTTTTCTTCTATTGCAAACTGAAAGGAGTACATCTTCAAGAAAAAGCAATGTTGGTTTCTACTGCGCATACACAAGCTGACTTTGATTTCACGTACAAGGTCATGGAAGAAAGTATACGAGAAATGCAAACTGCTGGTTTTTTCCCGATAACAGTAATCGAGAAAGAACTAGAACACAACATTGTGCTTCCACCTGATCATCTGAATAATAATATCGAAATGAATGGGACCTCTATCCCAATTATCAACGAGAAAAATATTCAACAAAATAACAATAACGGTCACACTAATAAAGTGTCTAAAAAAAAAATACCCCTAACTGAGGGCCAACAAGAGATTTGGGTTGAACAACAGTTGGGTGATGAAGCGGCGGCAGCTTACAACCTATCGAGCGAAATCAGATTGGAAGGTGATTTTCAAATGGATAAATTTGAAAGTGCCGTTCAACTTTTAATTGATAGACATGAAGCTTTACGTGTTGAATTTGAGCGAGATGGCTTGTTTCAAAATTTTGTGACCGATCGAACCGTTACGATTCCATTTATAGATATTTCTCATAAAAGTGCTATCGAGCAAGAGCAACATCTTGAGCTCCTACGCAAAAAAGAATCCGATAAACCATTGGATCTTTTTAGCGAACCTGCTTATCGATTTAAAGTAGTCAAATTATCAAATCAATCAAATGTTATATTCTTCACGGTCCATCACATGATTGCGGATGGTTGGTCACTCGGCATTTTAAACAATGACTTAGCTGCATTGTATACGGCTGAATGTTGTGGCGTTGTTGCTGATTTAGGAGCTCCAAAACAGTTGAGTGACTTTGCAGTAGATCATCAATCATACCTTAAAAGTAATGAGCGAAAAGCAGCTGAAACCTATTGGGCATCTCAATTTGAAGATGATATACCGATTCTTGAATTTCCAACAGATCGCTCCCGTCCACCCGTAAAAACGTATGATGCGGCATGGGAAAGTATTCATTTAGATAAAGATTTAGCTGAAAAACTAAAGCAATTAGCAAAATCTCAAGGCTCTACCCTTTACATCCTATTTTATACTGCCTATCAAACCTTTTTGCAACGTTTATCTCAACAAGATGATTTCGTGCTTGGAATTGTAGCAGCAAGCCAAGCAATCAGTGGTAATGAAAATCTAGTAGCACACGGAGTCAATCTATTGCCGGTGCGAATGAAAACCAACAAAGAACATTCATTTGCTGAACATCTAAAAGCAGCAAGAGGAACTATTTTGGACGCCTTCGAAAATCAAAATTATTCGTTAGGTGCATTGGTGAAAAAATTAAAATTGCCCCGTGATGCAAGTCGTCAACCAATTATTTCTTTTTTATTCAACATGGATTCTGAAATTGGGAACCTTCAATATGATAATCTAAAATCATCTTTGCGACCAGTTGAAAGAAATTTCGAAACCTTCGATACCTTCATCAATGTCAAGCCTGCAACAGATGGAATTGTATTTGAATGGATATACAATACAGATCTCTTCGATAAAGAGACAATACAATTACGATTGCAGGAATTTAGAATTTTATTAGAAAGTATTGTCGCCAATCCTTCTACTAAAGTTACACAAATACCAGTACTAACTCCAGAAGAAGAATCACTAGTATTGGACACTTGGAATTCGAAAAGAGGACCTTACCCCAATGATGTTTGTATTCATGAGTTGATTGAAAAACAAGCGGACCAAACACCATTCCGGGTGGCTGCCATGTTTAAAAATGAAGAAATCTCATATGCTTCCTTAAATAAAAAAGCCAATCAAATTGCATATCATCTGTATGAAGCTGGTGTCCGACCAGGAGATATGGTAGGTATATTTATGGATCGATCAATTGATATGCTTACTGGTCTTTTGGGGATTATGAAAACCGGTGGAATATATGTCCCACTTGATCCCGGGAATCCAAAAGATCGGTTGAACATCATTTTAGAAGATGCACAAGCAAAATTTTTGTTGACAAATGCACCGATGCAAAATAGACTTCCTGAAATCAATGGACTGGTGATAGATATTGATCTAGAAAAAACAGCAATTGCACGTCACCCAAAAGTGAATCCACAATTTGGAGTAAAGCCTGACAATTTTGTTTATGTAATTTATACTTCCGGCTCAACTGGAAATCCGAAGGGAGTAATGATTCCACATTTTGCGGTGATTGATAATTTACTAGCCATGCAAGAAGCGATTGGCATCAAAAGTACAGATGCCATTTTAGGAGTGGCTTCAATTTCTTTCGATCCATCGGTGCAAGATTTCTTTTTGCCTCTGATGATCGGTGCAAAGATTATTATTGCAGGGCAAGATGAATTGACAGACGGATATTTGCTAAAGGAAAGATTAGAATTATCCAACGCTACTTTAATGCAAGCAACACCAGCAACGTGGAGAATGTTATTAGCTGCTGGTTGGGAAGGTGGAGACCACTTTAAAGTTCTATGCGGAGGAGAAGGTTTGACTAAAGAGCTTTCTCAAGAATTAATCAATAGAAGTTACGAACTCTACAATATTTATGGCCCAACTGAAACGACTATTTGGTCAACCTACAAATTATTGAGAGGCAATCGAACCAAAACAAAAATGGACAGCGGATACGAACCAGTAGGTCGACCGATAAAAAATGTCTTTCTGTATTTGCTGGATAATGAATTACAACCAGTACCTATTGGAGCTGCGGGCGAAGTATATGTAGGTGGAGTTGGTGTTGCACCACAGGGATATTTTAAACGTCCAGCATTAACTGCTAACAAATTTGTTCATGATCCTTTTAGCAAACAACCCGGTGCTCGTATGTACCGTACTGGAGATATCGCTCGGTATTTAAAAAATGGAGATCTGGAATACCTGCATCGAGCTGACAACCAAGTAAAAATTAGAGGATATCGAATAGAATTAGGTGAAATTGAATCTGCTATTTCTCAAAACAGTCAAATCCGAGAAGTCGTTGTTATTGTACGTGAAGATCAACCTGACAATAAATATATAGCAGCCTATGTAATTTTGAAAAATGGAGCTGAATTGGATCCTGTTTCTATGAAACGAGAATTGAAATCGAAGTTGCCAGATTATATGGTGCCAACGGCCTTTGTACAAATGGACACGTTTCCTTTAACCGCAACATTGAAAATTAATAGAAATAAATTACCCGTTCCTAAATTAGATAGAAATGATTTAGAAACCGGTTATGTCGCGGTCAACTCAGAAAATGAAAAAATTGTTCACGATATTTGGGCTACCCAGCTTGGCATTAAAAATATCGGTGTCAACGACAACTTTTTCGAGTTAGGCGGTCATTCTTTAATTGCTGTCAAAATGATGGCGCAAATTGAGAAAACAACGGGTAAGAAATTACCTTTATCTCTACTATTAGAAAACCCTACAATCAAAAGTTTGGCTTACTTACTAAATGAAGACGCACCAGAAAAAAATGTAACCTCTCTTGTAGCTGTAAAAAAAGAAGGAAAGAAAATTCCTATTTATATTGTTCACGGAGCTGGTTTGCATGTTTTACTTTTCAAATCCTTAGCTGATAATGTTGATGCAGATCAACCTGTATATGCGTTGCAAGCCAAAGGGATTAATGGTGAGGCAGAACCACTTGAGAGTATTGAAGAAATGGCTGAACACTATGTTGAGCAAATTCTCCAACATAATCCAAACGGTCCGTACATGTTGGCAGGTTATTCTTTTGGTGGTCTGATTGCTTTTGAGATGGCCAAACAATTAAAGAAGAAAGGAAAAGAAATTGTAATGTTAGGTATGTTTGACACGATCGTTCGACCATACATTACCCGCAAGATGGATGATAGAAGCAGCGCAAAAAGAACGAGTGATAAAATCAAAAAAGCGGCTTGGGTAATGGGCAATTTTGTTAAAAGCCCAATAGGTTCTTTTAAGTATCGATCCTTTACCACAAAACGTAAAATCGGAAGATTATTCCACAATGCTTTTGGTAAAAAACAATCAAATGGTGAAGTAGACTTCTTGGCGAAAGTGGACAGAGCCAACTTTATCGCTTATGAAAATTATGTAGTAACACCGTATGATGGAACTATTCATTTATTTAGAGCAAAAGAAAATAGATTTTATTTGAAGGATTTCGAATTTCTTGGCTGGTTGCCTTACGTAAAAGAAGTTGTTGTAAAGGAAGTTCCCGGTGATCACCTCAACTTATTTGATGGTAAAAATGGTGTTGAATTTGCAGCAATACTTCAAGAAACAATGGACATACTTTGTAGAAAATATAAAACTGATGGTAAGTCATGGAATCTAAAAATAATAGCTTAAATTATGATGTAGTAAGCGATCTCTTTTTTCCAAAAGAAGGTGAGCTCGATCAATTATTTCAAAGTGTTGTGATAAAGGAAGAAGCGAATCGTACTACATTTTTGCCTTATAAAAAAAATGACTTGGTTGTTTGGGTTTTGGAATTGAATTCATTTTCAAAAAATGAACAGCAACGACTATTTAACTTTCTATCCAGAGAGGAAAAAAACAAATCCAATAATTATCATTTTGAAATTGATCGCAAAAGATATATCATCGGAAGAGCAGTGTTAAAACAGTTAATTGCAAAATACACGAAACGTGACGTACACAGTATCAACTTTGGATACAATAGTAGCAAAAAACCTTTTCTCGTTCCAAACAATCACAACTTACAATTCAATTTATCACACTCAGGAGAATTAATCGCCATCGCTTTTAGATTTGATGATATGAAAATTGGAGTCGATGTCGAGATGATCGACCCCTCTTATGATTATGATTTGATTCTTCGAGATTACTTTACTGAAAATGAAAAAGAACTGATTTCCCAATTTGGATACCCTGCCTTTTTCAAAATTTGGACCCGCAAAGAAGCACTTTTTAAAGCACAAGGAATTGGATTAACCGATGAAATGAGATGGACAACCGTACTTCGAAAAAAAGGGATGAATTCGCTTAAAGCATTCAATCAAACTTTTTATTGCAAAACCATGCACTTCAATTTAAAGTATTATCTGTCAATCGTATCTACTACCTCCTTAAAATCAGTGAGTTATCATCGGTATGCTGTCATGACATAACAATTCTATAAATTTGTTTTTATTTGAATAAAATTGTAATTTTAAACTGTTAAACATTCCCTCCAAAATCGCATTCCCCCATTTGAACTGTCCCCCCCAAGTTACTTTTGAATTCCTTTTCGATTTGAAAAATATTGAATCATTCAAAAGAAATTTTATCAACTTAATGTATGTTATAAACACTAAAAAAAAATTGTAAAAACTCGGAGAAATTCCGAAAATCAGAACTGAACAACAAACACAAATTTTTATTTCCTTTTAGTATTAATTCATTTACAAATTCAGTGCTGGTGTCCAAAACATTTTCACAAAACGAATCAAATTTCGAGATAGGGTTAAAATTAAAGTAACCACCTTGTAATTTGTTTCATATAATAATAACAACATTTGATAAATAAGACGCAATCCATATTTATCAAACATCATTCTTAGATATAAGAAGTAGAGCGGAATAATCTAAAAAAAAAAATTAATTCGAGTCTAAATTTATCCATTATGAATCATTCAACAAACCTCAAACCTTTAGTAATATTGTTATTGCTGATGACTTACTTTCATGTCAATAACTTATACAGTCAATGTCTCAACAATCAAAAATACGTTCAAGTAATTATCAATGCTGATCAATATGCTGACATGGATAACACCAACTGGAATGTAACCACTGATGCTGGAACCATCCTTGCTTCGGGTACTTCAAATAGTTACAATTTTTGTGTGAGTAACTATGAATGTGTTTATTTTAACATCTACGATGATTATGGCGATGGTCTTGGAAATGGAAGTTATGAATTGAAATATGATGGCTTCACAGTTGCTTCTGGGTCTAACTTCGGAACTTCATTAACAGTGGAACTTGGTGGTTGCTCTGCGGGTGTATCTTGTGTCACCCCGATCACCCTCAATGGAGATGGAACTTATGTTACGAATGGCCCAGACCAATGGTATTCCTATACTCCTTCCATTTCAGGTTATCACGCAATAAGCACTTGCAACATGAATAGTTGCAATACCAGAATTTACGGATACGAAAACTGCACAGGAATCATTACTTCTGAAAATCAAGAGCAAACTGTTTTCTTTAACAACGATTATTGCAATACGCAATCAGAAGTAAATGTAATCTTGACAGCAGGAGTAGAATATTTTATAAGAATTGGTGATACTGATATGGATTGTGCGAATACCAACATACAATGGACCATCAATTTCCAAAATTTAGCGTCTGGATGTACCGACCCCGTTGCATGTAATTATAATCCAGCTGCCTCCAGCGATGATGGCACTTGTCTATATTATGAAGGTGGAGAGTGCACAGATGGTCCCGACCTGAAAATCCTACAAGATGTTTTGGAAGCAACCCTGATTACTGATGAGCTAACTAATGATGATAATTGCTATGTTGCCGAAGGTTGTATCAATGGGTATGGAGTTAGACAAATCATTCGTTTTACAACCCATATCAAAAACATTGGTAATCGAGACTACTATATCGGAGCCCCTCCGGCTAACACTTCTATTTCAACAGACCAATGGGAATACGATCAATGTCACAATCACTGGCACTACGAAGGTTACGGTGAATACCTACTATTTGATGATAATGGAGCAGAAATTCCAATCGGTTTCAAAAATGGATTTTGTGTGTTGGATTTAGAGTGTAGCGATGGTGGAACTGCCAAATACACTTGTAGTGATCAAGGTATCTCAGCCCAATGTGGTGACTTCTATAGCCGTAATTTAGATTGTCAATGGATTGATGTTACTGATGTTCCTGATGGAGACTATACTTTGGTAGTTCGTGTTAATTGGGATCAATCTGCTGATGCTTTGGGAAGAATAGAAACTGACTTTACCAACAACTGGGCACAAGTATGTTTCAACCTATCAAGAAATGATACAGGCCACTTGATAAACATTATTTCAGATTGTCCTGCTCCTATCGATTGCTTCTCTGTACCATTCGGAACTGCAGTAGAAGATTGTACTGGTACCTGTGGCGGTAATGCGGTGACAGGAGATATCAATGCCAACAATGTATTAACGAACGATGATGTGATTGCATACAACAATGCAATTATCAATGAAAATATTGCTGCTACTGATTGTAATGATGTAGCTGCTGATGGAGAACTAAATATTTTAGATGCAGTACTAGTTGCACGTTGTGTCAATGATGCCAATGGAAGTGGAGACGGTCATAATCATGCACATTGTGATTTCCCTACTGTTGCCATTAATAATAATACACAATCGGCATGTTTTAGCATCGGCAATTTAAACACATCACAAAAATACTTTGACCTATTAATTGAAAATCCAAACGCTCATGTCACCGCTTATAATATAGACTTGAATGGCGTTGCCATCTCTAGTTTGACCAACTTAGAATCAGGATATACTACCGATTTGAAATACGACAATGGCGGTGAAATCGTTTCTGTTTCTTATAATCTTGACAATATTGCCAGATATAATACCCCTACTCCTATTTTGAGAGTATACTATTCAAGTGCCAGTACGATTTGCTTAAACCAAGTAATCGATGTGGTAAATGAATATCATGAATTAATCAGTAGTTGTATAGATGGAACTTGCCTAACCATTCCTAATTGCACAGATAATGACAATGATGGGGTTTGTGCAGCAGATGATTGTAATGACAACAACCCTAATTTGCCTGCAACTCCTGGCACTTCTTGCAATGATAACAATTCAACTACAACAAATGATGTCATCCAATCGGATGGTTGTACTTGCCAAGGTACTCCTCCCGTCAACAATAGTTGTGTCGCAGATTACACCGTAAGCGGAAGTTCTGTTACTATTTCTGGTTTGACGAATCCTATTAGCGCCGTAAAAATTATCTACCCAGATTATACGACTTACTGGGAATGTAATACTTGGGATACTGGTTGCAATAGCACAGAAATCGTTAATAATATTCCCGATGGCAATTACATCATCAGTCTAAATACTTACGATGCCGGTTGGGGGAGCATTTGTAATATTTTTGAAACTTTCACAATAGGTGGTCCTGTTTGTACGGACAATGATAATGACGGCGTTTGTGTGGCAGATGACTGCAATGACAATAATCCGTCAATCCCGGCAACACCAGGAAGCTCCTGTAATGACGGAAACCCAAACACTACTAATGACGTGATCCTATCTGATGGTTGTACTTGCCAAGGGATTGATCCTTCGTGCACTGACAATGATAATGATGGTGTATGTGTTGCCGATGATTGTGATGATAATAATGCAGCTTTACCAGCGACACCTGGTTCAACTTGCAATGATGGGAATAGCAATACCACCAACGATGTCATCTTATCAGATGGCTGTACTTGCCAAGGTACTCCTCCCGTCAACAATAATTGCGTTGCAGAATACACCGTAAGCGGAAGTTCTGTTACCATTTCCGGATTAACGAATCCTATCAGTGCCGTAAAAATTATTTATCCAGATTTTACAACTTACTGGGAGTGCAATTCTTGGGATACTGGATGTAATGCAACAGAGATCATCAACAATATCCCGGACGGTGAATACTACATCAGCTTAAATACCTATGATGCGGGTTGGGGAAGTATATGCAATATTTTTGAAGGGATAACAATTGGTGGATCTGGATGCATTGATAATGACAACGATGGAATTTGTGCGGGTGTTGACTGCAACGATAATGATGCTACGCTTCCGGCAATAGTTGGATCTTCTTGCAATGACAACAATTCAAACACGAGTAACGATGTCATTCAATCTGATGGCTGCACATGTCAAGGAACTCCAATTACCAACTGTACTGACAATGACAATGATGGCTTCTGTGTGGAGGATGATTGCAATGACAACGATGCTTCTATCCCTACAACAGTTGGTTCTTCCTGCAATGACAACAATGCAAACACGAGCAACGATGTTATCCAATCGGATGGTTGTACTTGTCAAGGTACTCCAACCAGCACGGGATGTAATGCTACGTATACTACTGGACCTGGTTCGGTTACTTTTAGTAATTTGACTGATCCAGTACTGGCAATTAAAATAATTGATAATAACAACAATACAGTTTGGGAATGTAATAGTTGGGCAACTGCTTGTAACACTACAGAGATAATTGAAAACCTTTCTGCTGGTGCTTACGCTATTAGTTTAAACACCTATGATGCTGGATGGAATTCTATCTGCAACATCTATGAAGTTGTTAATATCACTGCTGGAAATTGCGATGATTCCGACAATGATGGAACTTGCGATAGTAGTGATTGTGCACCTACAAATGCTTCACTGCCTGCTGCTCCTGGAACTCCGTGTAATGACTTTGATGCCAATACAGAAAACGATGTCATTCAATCAGATGGTTGTACTTGTGCAGGAACAGCTCCTTCTAATTGTAGCGCGAATTACACGGTCAACGGAAATTCAGTCACCATTAATAATTTGACCGATCCAATCAATGCGGTAAAAATCATCAATTTGGATTACTCTACATATTGGGAATGCAACACTTGGGACATCGCTTGTGATGCTTCTGAAGTTATTAACAATATTCCTTCAGGTAATTATTACATCAGTCTGAATACTTACGATTCAGGATGGAATGTGATCTGCAATATATTTGAAGCGATTAGTATTTCTCAGACGGTTGCTCCACTTATCTCTTCTATAGATGATGTCGCAATCCACTACGATTTTAATTTATATCCTAACCCTGTTAACGATATTTTGACGGTAGAATTCTCAGATCAAAATGAGAAATTAGTTACTTATGAACTCTTATCAATCGAAGGAGTTTCAATTGTTCAAAACAAAGTTGATATAGATCGAAACAACAATAAATTTCAGATTGCAACTGAATTGTTACAAAATGGCTACTATTTATTAAAAATTCAAATTGGAGACAAAATAAAGACTAAACCAATAATAAAACTAAAATAAAAAACTACTACACATTAATTGTTAGAGGCTATCTTCTAAAGATAGCCTCATTTTTTTTCTTCCAATTGATTGCTGCAGATTTTAAAACAAACACTTATGATAAGAAAAATTACACTACTCGTAGTGGCTGTTATTTTTTGCTGTACCCATTCATCAGCGCAATGGCTTGACTGGCAAAATATTACAGACACCAATCTAACTTTGTCTTCTGTCGCCAATAGTGATGATGAAGAAAAAGATCTTGAAGCTGCTGATTTAAACAATGATGGATACGTGGATGTAATATCTGTTAGAAAAGAACCATTTTCTGATTCTACAGAACCTCCAAAGCAAGATGTCTTACTGATGAACGTAAATGGTCAATTGATTGATCAAACCAATCAATATGCTCCTGGTTTTATAACAAACCCTACACATGCTCGTGACGTATACATTGGTGACCTTGATGGTGATGGCTGGAAGGATGTTGTTATTGCCAATACTTTTAATCAAATACCAAGGTACTATCGAAATCGTGGAAATAATGCAGCTGGTAATTGGCTCGGACTAGTTGATGAAACAGCACAAAGATTTCCAGCAAATTTAGATGATGCACCGCTTATTTGTGCTGTTAAAGCAGCAGATTTAACAGGAGATGGTGATCTTGACCTTTACTTCTCCAATTATAAACAAACAGGTGTTGCTAAAGATTTTCTTTTCATTAATAACGGAAATGGATTTTTTACCGAACAAGCAGAAACTCGTTTGGGCGAATTAAGAAACTCTGCTTTTGGAACAGAAGTAGAATTAAAAGACATCGACAATGATGGTGATAATGATGTAATCAAAGTAAGTACTTTATTTGATGTTGCACCGTGGAACGGTCGAGGTGTACTCGTTCTTTTCAACAATGGAAACGGAACTTTCACCAATTGGCAAAACATAACTCAACCATATACCAATAGTCCTTATATGATTGAGGTGGAAGATTTTAATGGAGATGGTAATTTGGATGTCTTTGTGGTCGATGATGGTTTTGACTTTTCCTTAATTTCAACCAATATTACCGCAAACAGCAATATCCAATTTACTCAAAATTTAACCAACTTAGGTTTTACCAATAGTTTTGGTGGAAATGTGCATGCAACAGATTTTGATCTGGATGGTGATTTAGACATTGCGGTAGCAGATGTTGATGTTGATATTCCACCTTGCACTTCTAATCGAGTATTCGCATTTCTTGAAAATGTTAACGGTGAATTTGGTGATCCATACAACCCTAATCCTTTCGACTGGCAAAAAAATGTATATGATTTTGTCATTCTTGATTTAAATAATGATGGACTTGATGATATTCTTCAAGGAAATTGTGAAGGGTACAGCCTATATCTATCCGACAACTGTGATCTTGCGCCTGCTAATGCAGACTTTGATTTGGACGGAATCGCAGATGCCTGTGATCCTTGTCCAACGAATCCAAATATTAATTGTGCGCCAAGTCCAAATTTTCCAACTGTTTCTACCAACTTAAGTGTACCAAGACAATGGAATGAATTATTACTTGCATCTATCCGACTGGACCTAGCTCGCCCAACAGTACATGCACGAAATTTATTTCACGCTTCAATAGCCATGTGGGATGCTTGGGCTGCATTCAAACAAGAAGGTTGTACGTACTTGTTAGGAAACACAATCGATGGCTTTTATTGCCCATTCGATGGCATTGAATACGCGGCTGGGAATGATGCAGAAGTCGAAGAAGCCATTAGTTATGCAATGTACAGAATACTGACGCACCGATTTGGTCTTTCTACAAATGGGGATTTATTAAAACAAGCTTATGATAATCATATGCTTCAATTGGGGTATAATATCAATCTTACTCACACCACTTATACAAATGGTGATCCAGTAGCACTTGGAAATTATATCGGTCAATGTATTATCAATTTTGGCCTTCAAGATAATTCCAATGAACAAAATGATTTTGCAAACACTATCTATCAACCAGTAAATCCTCCTTTGGTGGTTGACAATCCAGGTAATCCTTTAATGACTGATCCTAATAGTTGGCAGCCATTGACTCTAGATATATTTATTGATCAAAGTGGTAACCTAATACCAGGTTCAACACCAGAATTTTTAAGCCCTGAATGGGGACAAGTAACCCCTTATTCACTAACCGCCGCTGATCGAACAATTAATCAAAGAGACGGTTTTAACTACTGGGTATACCATGATGAAGGTACACCTCCAAAATTAGAATCAAATGGTGGTGGTCAATCACAGGCCTACAAATGGGGATTCCAAACAGTCGCAATGTGGTCTTCTCATTTAGATCCCTATGATGGTGTAATGTGGGATATTTCTCCTAAGAACATAGGCAACTCTTCCTCCTACCCTTCCACTATTAATGGTTACCCAAATTTTTACGATCAATCAAATGGTGGTACTTCATCCAATGGTTACAATGTCAATCCATTTACAGGGCAAGCATATGCTAGTAATACAGTTCCGCGTGGAGATTTTGCTAGGGTTTTGGCTGAATACTGGGCAGATGGACCTGATTCCGAAACGCCACCTGGTCATTGGTTCACGATACTAAACGAAAATGTAGCAGACCATCCAAGTTTTCAAAAAAGATTTTTAGGTACTGGTCCCGTTATGAATGATCTGGAATGGTATGTCAAATCCTACCTAATGCTTGGTGGAGGAATGCATGATGCAGCAATAACTGCTTGGGGAAATAAAGGCTGGTACGATTATACGAGACCTATGTCTGCAATTCGGTACATGGCCGAAAAAGGACAAAGTACCAATACCGGATTAGCGAATTATAGTCCAGAAGGAATCCCGTTAAGAAATGGCTATGTAGAAGTGATTTTTCCTGGTGACCCACTCGCTGGAGATGCAAATGAAAATTTAGAAAAAATTAAAATAAAAGCCTGGAAAGGTCATGATGCAATTCAAAATGTTGATACAGATGTTGCAGGGGTAGGTTGGATCTTGGCGGAAGATTGGGTTCCTTATCAACGTCCTTCTTTTGTAACTCCTCCTTTTGCAGGTTATGTTTCAGGACACTCCACTTTCTCTTCTGCAGCTGCAACCATCTTGACCAATCTTACTGGAAGCTCTTATTTTCCAGGTGGATTGGGTACATTTACCGCAAAAAAAGATGAATTCCTCGTTTTTGAAGATGGACCAAGCGTAGATGTAGTGTTACAATGGGCTACTTATCAAGATGCTGCCGACCAATCTGCACTCTCAAGAATTTGGGGCGGCATCCACCCTCCTGCTGATGATATTCCTGGGAGAAAAATGGGTAAAAAAATAGGAATCAGTGCACTCCAAAAAACAGTTGCCCTTTTTGCAGACAGTAACAATAATGGCTCTCCAGATTTTTGCGAACCTACTGAAGCGTGTATTAATCAAGGTGGAGATGCAGATGGTGATGGGGTTTGTGACAATGTTGATTGCAACAGCGCTAATCCAAATCTTCCTGCAATTGTAGGATCTTCCTGTAATGACGGAAATGCCAATACTCAAAATGATGTGATTTTAGCCGATGGTTGTACTTGCGAAGGTACTCCTATCAATACTGGTGGATGTAACGTTGCTATCAGCGCTTCAAACAATGTAATTACTATTTCTGGCTTGACCGATAGCGATTCAAACGCCAAAATTTTCAATACCAGTTGGCAAGAACAATGGGGTTGCAATCCTTGGAATGGAAACCCATGTAACAGTACTGAAACTTATACCGGAGTAACGGTAGGCAATACTTATTATGTGAGTATTTCCTCTACGAACTGCAATGTATTCGAAGTGGTAACCGTAACAGGTGGTGGTGGTACTGCTTGTACCGATAATGACAATGATGGCTATTGCATCGCAAATGATTGTAATGACAACGATCCTTCTGTACCCGCATCTGTTGGTTCTTCTTGCAACGATGGAAATGCCAATACTCAAAATGATGTGATCTTATCTGACGGATGTACTTGTGAAGGTACGCCAATAAATTCAGGTGGTTGCAACATCGCCGTCACAGCGACCAATAGCATGATCACCATTACGGGTCTGACGGATTCGGATGTCAATGCCAAAATTTTCAATACTAGCTGGCAAGAGCAATGGGGATGTAATCCTTGGAATGGAAACCCATGTAACAGCACTGAAACTTATAGCAATGTATCCGTTGGTACTACTTATTATGTTAGTATCTCTTCTACCAATTGCAACGTTTTTGAGGAGGTAACCGTAACTGGTGGTACTGGTGGTGGCACTGGATGCACAGATAATGACAATGATGGTACTTGTGCTGCAGATGATTGTGATGACAACAATGCATCTATACCTACCACTGTTGGATCATCTTGTAATGACAATAATTCCAATACGAATAACGACGTCATTCAATCAGATGGCTGTACTTGTGCGGGAACACCAATAAACACTGGTGGCTGTAATTCAAGTTACACCGTTAATAACAATTCAGTTTCTTTTAGCAATTTGACCGACCCTATCAATGCCATTAAAGTAATTGATGCGACTACCTATGCAACTATCTGGGAGTGTAACACTTGGGCTGTTCCATGTAATACTAGTGAAGTCGTCAACAACTTACCATCTGGGAACTATATTATTAGTCTAAATACTTACGATGCTGGATGGAATTCAATTTGTAATATCTATGAATCGGTGACTGTCTCTAGTGGAAATGGTTGTGCAGATACGGATAATGATGGTACTTGTGATATAAATGATTGTGCTCCAACGAATGCAGCATTACCTGCTGCAGCTGGAACGCCGTGTAATGATTTTGATAGTAATACAACAAATGATGTGATCCAATCAGATGGTTGCACATGCGAAGGGACGGGTGCATCCAACTGTAATGCTTCCTACTCAGTAAACGGCAATGCTATCACATTCAACAACATCAATGATCCGATTAGTGCGATCAAGATTATCAATTTAGATTTTAGTACTTATTGGGAATGTAATTCTTGGGCAACTGGATGTAATGCCGCTCAAACTATCAGTAATATTCCTGCTGGGAATTATTATATTAGTTTGAATACGTACGATGCTGGATGGAATGTGATCTGTAATATATTTGATGGCGTAACAATTAACAATGCACTCCCATTTGTTCAACCTTTCGAAAAGGAAGAAAAGGAGTTAGCTTTTAGTCTTTATCCAAATCCATTTGAAGACATCTTGACTGTCAAATTTACAGATGATTTTGAAAAAGAAATTCAATATGAAATCTTTTCAACGCATGGTGTAAAATTAATGGAAAGAAAAGTGAATCTGGAATTTGGTCAAGAACAGTTTCATATTGAAACAGATCAACTAAAAAGTGGGTATTATTTACTCCGAATCAAAATGAATAATCAAATGTTGTCTAAACCGATTATCAAGATTTAATTAAAATTTTAAAACTTACAAAAAGTAATACAGATTGTATTCTAAAATGGCGCTGGCTTGTACTACAAAAGGGCTTGCAAATGATATGGAGGAAAAATTTATTGAGATTAAGGCGAAAAACGTAAACATAGCCTTAGTTACCGCGCTGGCTTGCATTGCAAAAGTACATGACTTTATTTTCAACGCAGATATCGATAAATTCTTCTCATAGATAACCGCCATTTTGGGGTTCAATCTGTATAAAAGGCTGCCTCAACTTCTGAAGCAGCCTTTACTATTTATATAACCCCTCTGACTATTTTAATACACTAAAATTATGATATGAAGGTTGATTATTTTCATCGATAACCATCAGGTAATAATTACCAATTTCATAATCCTGTAATCCGATATTGGTAACCGTACGATCTATTACGCTTCTATTTTCAATCATCTTTCCCGCTACCGAAAAAACTATAATTGTCTTTACAGCAACGTCACTTGTTGATGCATCTACGTTAATAAAGTTGGAGGAAGGATTTGGATAAAGCGTTATAATAGGTTGCGGAATTTCAATTGCTTTACTCGTGGACAACTCCTCTTCAATATGTTTGACAAAATTAGCTAGTGGTAAAATATCAACGGTGTAATCTTCCACTTCTCCTGAAAAATCTGCACTACATGGCTCCAAATCAGGAGCATTACTCATCACCACCCGCATCCTTGTTACACCAATTTCACCGACAGGTGGCACCACAAATTCTTTGGTGATTGAATTGTTAGATTTGGCATCGACTACCAATTCAAATTTCCCTTTAAATTCGCCATCATTATTTAAATCAATCCATACTTTCCAATATTTGGTAGAATTTCCAAATGTAAAACCGGGTTCCAAGTTGATACTGTATGCTGCATCCCTTTGCAATTCTGTTTGCATTTGAGTGAAGTCTGCATAACCTTGATTTTGTCCACTTTCATTATTTATAGCTTCACAATTTACACTTTCAATCCAGTCTAAAGCGATATTATTGGCGGGTACACATACTTCCGGAATGTAATTGACAGGAAGCAATACAACTGTGTAGTCTTCAACTTCTCCGAAATCAATCTCACCGCAACAATCTGAATAGGACTCCCATCGCATCGACACTCTCATTTTTGTAGTGATCTCTTCTACGACACTGGGAACATAAAATGAGTCTACTAATTCGCCATCCAATGAATTTCTATAGACCAACTCTCCTGCATCATCAAAATCACCATCCTTATTTAGATCAATCCAAATACTCCAGAATTCTTCATAAGTATTCCCTACATAACCGGGCTTCAATGTTAGATTGACTACTGATTCGGAAGCCAGATCAATTTCCATATGAGAAAAATCATCGTATCCGAATCCTTGACCACTTTCAAAAGAGAAAGTATTCATTTCAATTTTATCAATCCATTCGAAGTAATTATTCTCAGCTTCCGTCGTACAATAAGAGACATTTCCCGAACAAATTTCAACGCAATCTAAATCATCACAATCAACAAAACTATCTCCATCGTCATCCACCCCATTATCACAAATCTCTATTGGTGGCATATAATAGATTGCCTGCTCAATCGTTTTATTTGAAAAGAAATGAGTAGTTGATGAAGCGTTGGCAGTAGTAGTCGTACCTAATACGAGTACCATTAAAATTAGGCTAAAAAAGTAATTCGAGGTTTTCATGATAAAAAATTTACAAGGTTTTTAATTGGGATTTCAGGAGGTAGCGATCAATCTATTATCGTAGCTATCGCCTTACAACCTCCAATCTAAACCGAAAAAGAAGTGCTTTAATCAAAAAATATTTGAATTTGTGTCAAAATAAATCGATAGATTTGATTAATTTAGATACATTACGACGCAGAATATCAATACATTCTTTTTTCTTTAACGTATTACAAAATTGAACGCTATGAGTTTTTTAGATGACTTAAAAAAGATCTTATTTGTTAGTGAGTCCGTTACCAAATCTGCTGCTGATAAAGCCGGTGATATAGCGAGTGAGAAAGGAGAAGAAATACTGGATAAAACCGGAGAGATGCTGAACACGGCGAAGGAGTCGGCGTTTGAGACAGGAGGTAAAATTTATGAGAAGTCCGGAGATTATATAGACAAAGCCAAAGATACGGCTGAAGATATCGGTAGTAAGATGATGGAAACAGGAAGTAACTTGTTTGAAAAAGCCAAGGACGTTACTGGTGACATCATGGAAAGCGAGCAAATGGAAAAAGCAAAAAATTTTACGGAAGATTTAGGAGGAAAAGTTTTGGAAACCGGTGGAGAATTAGCTGAGAAAGGAAAAGTAGTTGCAGAAAATGTCGGTGGTAAAGTAATTGCTGCAGGGTCCGTACTTATGGGTAAAGCCCAAGAAATGGCGGACAAAGCAGGTACCAAAATGGAAGGTGTCATGGAACAAGCAGAAGCAGAAGCCACCAAACAAAAAATGGAAGACAGTATCCGTGAAGCAAAAGGACTTAACAAAGATATTGCAGATAAAGTCGGTTACGACAATCTGGATGGAAGCTTAATGGATGGCCAAGATGATTTTTTTGCGAAAGCGGAGCAATGGGCCGGCGGTGACTTTGGTTCTTTTGGTCCTCCTACTGATGAAGCAACAACAACTAAAACTACCACAGATTCTACACCTGATACGCCAACAGAATTACCTACATTGGAATTGCCTCAGGAGGATGAGGATGCTTAGATAGATATTTAGAAAGAAAGAAAATTTAAAAGCCTGACTGCGTTTTGTAGTTGGGCTTTTTTTGTTATTGTGTTGTGGTTAATGTTTTTTATGTGGGCGTCAAAACTGATATAAGCCAACCGAATTGGGCTATACAAAATCAGTTTCAATTCCAATGAGGTACAATTAAAAGTATGATGGTGACTGTGAAATGAAAGTAGGATTGAAGTTTCAATTCCAATGAGGTACAATTAAAAGTTTTCTCAAGTCGTAGAAAACGAAGCCGTCTATCAGGTTTCAATTCCAATGAGGTACAATTAAAAGGAGGCTTTGTATTTCGTAACAGACGTGTTATCTGGAGTTTCAATTCCAATGAGGTACAATTAAAAGTATGATGGGGGTACTGAATTCATTCTTAATAATAGTTTCAATTCCAATGAGGTACAATTAAAAGGATAGCATTATAGATTGAAGTTGAAAC
>CALFWW010000207.1 GCA_937928575.1 uncultured Saprospiraceae bacterium
ATGCCGACTTGCTTGTCATCCTGAGCTTAGGCATTGCCAAGATGCCGACTTGCTTGTCATCCTGAGCTTAGGCATTGCCAAGATGCCGACTTGCTTGTCATCCTGAGCTTTGGCATTGCCAAGATGCCGACTTGCTTGTCATCCTGAGCTTTGGCATTGCCAAGATGCCGACTTGCTTGTCATCCTGAGCTTTGGCTTTGCCAAGATGCCGAAGGATCAAGCAACTTCTCCGGTTTCCAATTTCGACCTTGTGGAGAAATCTAATTACATTCCATACCATATCTGAAATGCTGATGCACCTTTGGTGCTAAACTACTGGACGTTTTACCAATGGGCGATGCCCATTATTAGTGCTTCAGCTCCGTTGGAGCATTTGAGAACTTATACAGCCCTGCACTCAAGAGGAACATTGTTGTATTCGACTTATTTTGTGCAATATTGACAATGTCATAACAATACAATGCCTATCGATGTATACAATTTAGTCCTTCTTCTTTTTATTACTTGCATACAATTCATCCTCATCAACAATCTTGATCTCACTTCCTTCTTTTAGTTTTTTAGAAACAGCCGCATAGGGTCCGGTAATAATTTCTTGATCAATTTCTAGACCAGACAAAACTTCAATATAAGAATCATCTTGAATCCCTGTTTTCACTTCTATCATTTTGACTGAATCACCAGCAGCGACAAAGACCACTTCTTTGACATCTGCATCTTCGTCTTTTTCATCCTCGACTTTTTTGCCATTTCGTTTCTTTCTTTTGTTGTCCTCATCTTCTCGAGTGGTTACTGCTTGTATTGGAATGGTCAATACATCTTCAACTGTTTTGGTACGGATTTCCACAGAAGCCGACATTCCCGGACGAAACGGGTATTTTTTGTTAGGTCCAATGAGGTCCGCATAGGAACTAGGATCGACTCTTACTTTGACGACGAAGTTGGTCACTTGATCTGATGTCAATGCCGCAGCAGCACTGTTGCTGGCTGAATTGGCAATTTCGGTTACTTTCCCTTTAAATTTTTTATCCAGATAAGCATCCACTTCAATTTCGACATTATCATTTAATTTGACACGAAGGACATCATTTTCGCTCACATCTACTTGAACTTCCATTGCATTCAAATTCGCGATTCGCATTAATTCAGTACCGGTCATTTGGATGGTTCCAACAACACGCTCCCCTTGTTCCACATTTAGCATGGAAACGATACCATTGGTAGGAGAGTAGATTTTGGTTCTTCCCAAATTCGTTTTTAATTCCTTTAAAGAAGCTTGCTGACTTTGTACGGTAAATTCTGCAGCTTTAACACTTTCTTCTGAAGATCTCAAAGTTGCTTCTGCCGACTGGATGTTAGCCAAAACTGACCCTTTGTTGGCTTCCAATGTTTTTAAATTTGATAAAGAAGCATCAAAGTCAGCATCTGAAATAACTCCTTCTTTATGCAACGTGACATTTCGATCATGAATGGCTTTGGAATTGGTAATCTGAGCTTCAATTCGCTGCAATTCTGCTTTGGCTTGTACCAATCCAGCGCGACTTCTTTCTACTCCCGCCTTTGAATTGGAAACTTGTGCTTTGGTTTGATTCACCGTAGCTACACCTCTTTCAACAGCAGAGACATATGCTTCAGGATCTATTTTTGCTAACAATTGACCTACAACTACTGAATCTCCTTCTTCAACATATAGATCTACAATTTCTCCAGAGACATCTGAACTAATTTTTACTTCTTTTTCCGGAAATACTTTTCCTGAAGCTGCTACATTTTCTGTGATGGTTCTTTTCTCGACTTTTTCAACGACCACTTTTTCACCTTTTGGTTTAGATCTTTGTTTGTAGACGGCAGCTGCTATTAATAGTCCGATCAGTAAAAGACCTCCTATGATGAACCATTTATTGATTCCTTTTTTCTCTTTTTTTGCGTTTTCCATGAGTTGGTTTTCCTGTGTTTAATTCAGCGTTATTTCTTCTCCTTTATAAAAATCTACAATCGTCAATTTGTATAAGTAGTCATATTTTGCAATAATCATATTGACCCTTGCTTGATCCAGGGTATTTTGAATAGTGCTGTATTCAAAAGAATTGATAGCACCCAGTTTATATCGTTTTTCTGCATTCTCAAAAGCGATTTCTTGAGCGGCGGTAGATTTGACAGCTGCATCATAATTGAGTCTAGCAGCTTGTGCATCTGTAATAGCACGTTGTACATCTGCTTTCAAAGTCTGCTTCAATAATTTATTGGTCATTTCCGTGTTCAGCACATTGAGTCTCGCACGTTCCATCGCAATGTCATTTCGGTGATTGTCATAAATTGGAACTCTTACATTTAGGTTGATTCCTTGTCCAAAGTTGTCACCTAGTTGATCAAAGTATGGTGTTTTTGGGAAGACAATTCCGTTGACTTGAAAGTTTTGGATTTCAGAGGGAACGCCATCTATTACGACATCAACTGGATCACTCAAGTCTATTGTTGTGTTATCCAAATTCGGATTTTGAAAATCAAGTAATTTGTTGGAATAATTGGCAGATAAATTTCCACCTAAGCTAACAATTGGTAGTTTTCCTGACTTTGCAATTTCCTCATTCATTTGAGCACTTTGCAATTTTAGATCAGCTGCTCTGATTTGAGGTTGTGATTGCAAGGATAAATCATAAATGTCTTTCAATAAAAATTCATCTGTAATAGGTCCTTCAGGAACTGGGATGCTGGGAATAACTAATTGAATATCTAAATCTGGTTCCAATTGCAATAATTGTTTCAAGTTGAAATAGCCGATGTTCACGTTATTTTCTTGTTGAATAATGGCCTGTTCATCAAGTGCTATAGAGGCTTCGATATCATATCGATCATTGGCTGGTCGAGCACCTGCGTCAATTAGTTTTTCAGTAATGGCTAATTGTTCTTTTGTTTGTTTGTACTTGGTACGTGCATTGTTGAGTTGTTCTTCTGCAAACACAATATTTAGATACAACCCTGCAACTTGAATGGCAATATCGTTTTTCTGTTGTTCGTAGTCCATCTTAGTGGCTTCTAGATCCAATTTCGATTGTTTGATGCTGTTTTGAATTCTACCTCCATTATACAACAATACACTTGCATTTATGCCAAAAGAATTGAAAATAGTAGATTCGGTTGTAAAGTCATTACTTACTGGATCAATAGCTCGACCGAAATTGGCACCTAGATTACCGCTAGCGCTCACAGAAGGGTATCTTGAATATTTGTTGCTCATTTCAGTTAACTCTGCATTTCGAATGGTCAACTCTGTTTGTTTGATAGGAATACTATTACTTCGAGCATGCACAATACATCTTTCTAATGACCACTCTTCTTGAGCGTCCGATGAGTTGATAAATGAGAGCGTACAAAATATAGTGAGGAAAAAAATCCGAATCATCATTACTTATTTTATCTGATTACAATAGTAATAAATGAGTAAGAGAGAACTCATTTTATTATATCAAAGTTGGGTATTTTCAGATGAAAATTAGTAAAAAGAGGATGATTTTTATAGGGTTTATCGATCTCTAAGCGAGTTGATTGTATAAGCGGCAACCAACATATCATATTGCGAACCAAAAGGAGTGAAATAAACGAGGATTGTGTAGTCATTTTCTGTTTCATACCAACTACCTTCCACTTCTAATTGACTTGGTTTTTCTTTGTCATTTCTTGGTACCACCGTGTACATGTAGTCATAAAATCCTTGTTTGAGCAGACAATCAGCATTGTAAACGAAGTTTTCTGAATCATACTTCATTTTAAATTCTTCGTTTAGTTTCCAATCTGTCAGGCCACCAATTACGTAGACATCCGCATTATAAAATTCAGCAGGAGCATCTAAAGTGAATCGGGCAATTGCATAGTCTCCACGCAGATTGTGATCGGTATGGGTGAAATTAAAAAGACCATTTATTTTTAAATCAGAACTAAAGGAAGCGTCATCAATATTTTGTATCAAAAATCGACCATTAACATCAAATCGATTGTAGTAAGGTTGGAATTCTCGTTTTTTATCTAACCTTAGTTTTACAAAATAGCCGTCTTCATATTCTTCGATAGCTGCGAGGTCTTGTGTTAATAGTCGAAACGTTCGCATATCAAGTGATCGGAATTCTTTACTGGATTCAAAAATAATTTTGTCTGAGAAATCATAGATCAGTCGATCTCCTTTCTGTACGAATGGTAAGAGATTGGTAATTGCATTATCCCATCTTCCATTTTGCATCACAGTGACACTGACAGACTTCATGGGATTGGGGATTTTGATGTTTTTGTGGGTCACTTCAAAATCTATTTCATGGTGTGTTTCAAATTTGCTGACATCAAAAGGATAGATTAATTCGGCTTGGATGCCCATTTTGGGTTCCACGATCATAAACCTTCTCGTCAATGCCAGCCGCTTTTCATCTTCATCTTCGTATATTTTTAGCACATAATTTCCAGATATTTTAAAGGATACTTCTTCATTTGGAATGTTTAGACGATAATGTGCATACGGTGTTATAGTTCCAGATGAAAAGTTGACATCTCTGATTCTTTCTCCTTCAAATCCATCAAGATATTCTAATTGCATGATGTCAGTTGGATTCCAATTTTTGTCACAATGTTGAACGGTATATACATACGTTTTTATTTCAGCGTCTAAATCATCAAATCCCAAAACCATCGCAATATCAGATTTTAGGGGGATGATAGGGTAGGCGAAGACGGAGTCACTACGATGCCAGGTGATCGCGCGGATATTCTCAAGATATACATGATCTTCAAACAATATACCTTCATCTGCTTTGTCTTGTCCATATGCAGTAATAAATGATGTGCCTACAATGAAGAGGAGAAGTATGTATTTTATAAAATAATTCATGTTATTAATTTTGACTTTGCGCTACCTTAAGTTTATCAACAAACCTATTTTGCTTTACTCGTCCATCGATTTTTTAAATCTAAACCTCCCACTCGAGCGCTTGTTATTATTTCATTTTTGGTTACTCAATTTCACGATCGTCTAACCAAATTGGACTATTTTTTTAGTCAAGTCGATTCCATTATGGATAGTCGCAATGCCAAGCACTTTAGAAAGAACGCCGGGACTTGCGGTTAATTGTGGTTTTGAGGTTGGAAAATTAGGTCTTTTGAGCATAAGTTCCACATTATCAATTGGTTCTATCGCTCTGTCTGAAACAGCCTGTGCATTCCCTTCTTTAGATGTAACGATATTGAAGAGGTGATGGATGCCATAACACAAATAAATATACGCAATTCCTCCCGCTTCAAACATTGGTTGGAATTCGCTTGGTTTTATGATTGTTCTAGATTTGAGGAATTGAAAATAGGACGCCCAGACGGGTAATTAAAAATGTAAAATAGGACGACCTTTGCGTATGCATACGTGTGTTGCGTGTTGTTTTTTTATTTTAAATTATACATTATAGAATTATACATTAGAATTTTACCTTCTTGAATAATTCGGCGACTCTTTGGTAATCACCACATCATGTGGGTGACTTTCTGTAATTCCAGCCGATGTGATTTTTACAAATTGAGCCTTGTGCAACTCCTCGATATTTTTGGCACCGCAATAACCCATACCTGCTCGCAGTCCTCCAAGATATTGAACCATTACTTCTTCCAGTGTTCCTTTATATGGTACTCTTCCTTCAATTCCTTCTGGCACTAATTTTTTAATGTCATCTTCTACATCCTGAAAATACCGATCTTTTGAACCTCCTTGCATCGCTCCTAATGATCCCATTCCTCGATAGATTTTGAATTTTCTGCCATCAAAAATAATCGTCTCACCTGGGGCTTCTTCTACTCCTGCGAAAAGAGAGCCAGCCATGATTGTGCTTGCTCCTGCGACCAATGCTTTTGGAATATCTCCAGTAAATCTTACGCCTCCATCTCCGATTATTGGGACACCAGAACCTTTGATTCCTTCTGCTGCATTGATAATGGCTGAAAGTTGCGGCACTCCCACACCAGCAACGACCCTCGTTGTGCATATACTACCAGGTCCAACCCCTACTTTGATGCCGTTAGCACCTGCATCTACCAAAGCTTTGGCACCTGCACCTGTTGCAACATTGCCGCCAATTACTTGTAAATTTGGATATGCTTTTTTGACAGATTTTACAGCATGCAATACACCAGCGGAATGGCCATGAGCCGTATCAATGCAAATGACATCAACATCGACTTTGACCAAAGCATCAATTCGTTGCATCATATCTTGTGTAACACCTACAGCAGCACCAACGACTAATCTTCCCAAGTTGTCTTTGCATGAATTCGGATAGTTAATAACTTTCATAATGTCCTTGAATGTTATTAATCCAATCAACTTATTATTATCATCAACTACAGGAAGTTTTTCAATTTTATGATTTTGTAGAATTTTTCTAGCTTGTTCCAAATTCGTACCAGCAGGAGCAGTGACTAGATTTTCAGTTGTCATCACTTCACTGACTGCTTTATTTAAATTGGATTCAAAACGTAAATCACGATTGGTCAGTATACCAATTAGTCTATCAGCTGCATCTACGACAGGAATACCGCCGATGGAATATTTTTTCATTATGCCGAGTGCATCTCCAACCAGTAGGTCTTTCGTAATGGTGATTGGATCAATAATCATCCCGCTCTCTGACCGTTTCACACTTCTGACCTGTTCGGCTTGTGCATCAATTGACATGTTTTTGTGGATAATACCGATTCCACCTACTCTCGCGATTGCGATTGCCAATTTATTATCCGTTACCGTATCCATTGCGGCAGATACAATTGGGATATTTAGACGGATGTCTGTCGTTAGTTGTGTTGAGATATCTACTTGTCGGGGCAGAATTTCTGAATATGCAGGCACTAAAAGGACATCATCAAATGTCAATGCTTCGCCAAGAAATTTTGAGGAGGTGTCTTTGAGGACTTTTTTCTGAAGTGATTGTCTTGATTCCATGGACAAAGTTAGAAAATGTGATTATGAAAACCATGCAATCCAACCTTTTTTTTAATTTGCACAAAATTTCTGAACTACATGCTGAAAGTTTATTCTGATGATTATTTTATGAAGCAAGCTTTGCGAGAAGCTCAAATTGCTTATGAAGAAGGGGAGGTCCCAGTAGGTGCTATTGTAGTTTGTGGCAATCAAATCATTGCGCGGGCACACAACAAAACAGAGCATTTGAAAGATGTAACTGCACATGCGGAAATAATGGCGCTGACTTCAGCTTCAGATTATTTGGGTAGTAAATATCTCAATGAATGTACATTGTATGTTACACTAGAGCCGTGTATCATGTGCGCTGGTGCATTGTCGTGGGCGCAATTAGGTCGCATTGTTTATGGAGCAAGCGATGACAAAGCTGGCTTTATGCGTTATGGAAAAGAATTATTACATCCAAAAACGAAAGTCGAATTTGGAATTATGTTTAATGAATGTAGTTCCTTATTGAAACGTTTTTTTGCAGCAAAGCGATAAAGTAGACCGGATTTTTAATCTGTTTTTTTAAGTTTAATCTGAAAACAGACGGGATGTTTGTTTTACTTGGAACAAAGCGGATGTCTTTTGAGTTGGAACAGACAGGAGCGGGTGTGTAACAAAAAAGTCCTTCCCGATTTTAGCCGAGAAGAACTTCAATTTGAGTTTATTTGTATAAGATCTTTAATTTCTTCCTTTCATTTTGTTCTTAGATGCCATGTTAGGTTTACGAGCAAATTCGTCTTCCTTTTTTCTGAAAGTCAAAGTTTCTACTTCATCTTCTACTTCAAATGTTACTTTGTAAATAGCAGGCTTCATATCTGAAAGATCAACCATTACTGAATTTAGACCGTTTTGTAATTTCTGCATGTCATCCATTAGTACATTTCCTTTCCAATCTGTCACCGTCATTTTCATTTCTTTAGATTCGAATGCATTAATTGTTGTTTCAAAAAGATCATCAGCTGAAGCAGCAGACATTCTTACTACCATAAAGTTGTTGGCAATTTTTTTATCTAAAGCGATGATATCTGAATAGCTAAATGATCCATCGATATCCATTTGTTTTAAGCGGTAGTACAATTTACTTTTTGAAGCATTAACATCTAAGAAATTGTATTCAGAAACATTTTCTGTTGTTCCTTTTCCATTTACGTTTCCGATGTTTTCATAATCTACACCATCTGTTGATCTCTCGATAACAAACATCGCATTATTGATTTCGATACTTGTGCTCCATTTCAACATAATTCCGATTCCGAATTCTTTTCCTTCAATTACTTTGTTGTAAGTACACTTTGCTTGCATGTTTCCTGCGAAACAAAACAATGCTACGAATAAAGTCGCAGATAAAATTGATTTGATGTTGTTGTAATTTCTCATAATAAATTTTTTCAATGGTTTTGGGTTATATACCAGTGATTCGTTCTTATAGTGTTTCAAAAATAGTTGGGGAGAATTTGTGCTGAATATGATTACAATATAATTCAGACTGCAAAGGAGAACGTACAAAAAATTAGGTTTTTGTGACACCCATATAGGCGTTAATTGAAAGTTAATTGGATACATAAGTATAATTAATACTAGACAAACCCATTAAATTGAGGAGTAAAAACTTTCGATATGATGACTATTTCAAAAATAATTCCACTTTTAGCAATCTGTTGTTTTGTAATTACTGGCTGTAGTCCAAAGCTTAGTACATTTTCAGAACGTCTTTACGATGATGGGGGCTGGAATGAGCAGGAACTCAAGGACATACAGTTTTATACTTCTAGTAATATTGTTTTAAGAAGGCAGATACGAAGCGGACAATCCAAAATAGTTGAAGGTGAGATTAAAATGGTAAATGGAAGAAAGGTAGAAGAAATTATTATTCGGAAAGGGACCCCAGGTGTGTTTTTAAAAAAGATCAATGACAAAAATATGGCTATTAGTTTTGAATCTGGAAAAAACAAATTCTTGATATTTGGTCCCAATAAAAAAATCGGCGGTAAATATGCGCTTAAAGCAAATAATTGGGAAAGAAATAAGGGTAAAGTGAATTATGCGGGTAAAATTTTTACGATTACAGTGGTGGATGAAGTGCCCATGCTCCAAGTAGATTTAAGCAATAAGTCGAGTACTACCCGAAAGTCAAGAGTAGCAAAAGGAAGAAAGGTAAATTAAGAATGGGTTCGGTTGATCCCTTTTTTGAATGGAACAAATCGAAAATTGTCTAACACTTTTTGCTCGAATTTATTAGCACCTGTTTTTTTGATACGCAACATTTTCTGACCTTCACTTCCGCCTACAGGGATGACTAACAATCCATTTACAGATAGCTGTTCCAATAATGTTTTAGGGACTTCAGGTGCAGCAGCAGTCACCAATATTTTATCAAAGGGAGCATATTCTGGCAACCCTAAATATCCGTCTTTCAAAAAAGTACTGATTCTTGTAAATCCTAACCGAGTTAATAACTTGCTGGTTTTATGGTACAGTTCCTCTTGACGCTCGAGGCTAAAGACTCTACCTCCCATCATGGATAAGATCGCAGCTTGATACCCTGAACCAGTTCCTATCTCCAATATTTTTTCTCTTGGAGAAATGTTTAATAATATGGTCTGATATGCAACGGTATATGGCTGTGAAATAGTTTGTTTATTTCCGATCGGAAAAGCTTTATCTTCATAAGCATGTTCTTCAAAAGCTTTGTCTAGAAAAAAGTGTCTGGGAAGGGTTTCCATAGCTGATAAAACAACCTCATCATTAATCCCTTTTCTTCTTAAAGATTCTATTAATTTTCTTCTGAGTCCTTTATGTCGATAGGTGTCGGTGATATCGTTGGTTTTTTATTGGGGAAATTTAGGGAAAAATTCTTGTTTTCTGGTTCAGTCACAAGCATTTGTAATATAAAAGTGTATCGTTTTTGAGTTTTCACCGTATTATATATAAATATTGCCAGATATATTGAAAAAGCTTATTTTTGTGTGCTCAGATAAAAGATCTAATACCGATTACTATAATAATTGATATCATTCCCAATTTCAGCACCTCCATTCAATTATCTGAATTTCTTTAAATCTAACTTTTATTATTCAAAATCAAGATTATGACAAAAATCAAATTTGGCACCGATGGATGGCGTGCTATCATAGCTAAAGATTACACGGTTGACAATGTTAAGCGGGTAACGGAAGGTACTGCAAAATGGATGAAGTCAAAAGGTTACGCTAAAGTAGTAATTGGACACGACTGTAGATTTGCGGGGGAAATGTTTGCTCAGACGGCCACTCAAGTTTTTGGTGCTCATGGTATCGAAGTACACTTGGCGGAAGGCTTTGTTTCAACTCCAATGGTTTCATTGGGTGTAGTAAAAATGCAAGCAGATTTAGGAGTCGTTATTACTGCTTCTCACAATCCACCTTCGTACAATGGTTTTAAATTGAAATCAAAATTTGGTGGACCAACAATTCCTAAAGAAGTGGCAGAAGTGGAAGCAATGATTCCAGATACCCACCCAACGGAATTACCAACATTGGATCAATTAAGAAAGGATGGTTTATTGAAGAAGGTGGATTTGGAGCAAATGTATATCGACCATGTTGAGGCAAATTTTGATATGCCAATGATTCGTAAATCTGGTGTTAAATTAGCATACGATGCGATGTATGGTGCTGGTCAAACTGCTGTAAAAAGATTGTTACCAGATTCTGTATTCTTGCACTGTGATGATGATCCTTCTTTCAAAGGTCAGGCTCCAGAACCTATTCACAGAAATTTGACCGAATTATCTAACCTGATTAAGAATGATGCTACAATTGATGCTGGTTTGGCAAATGATGGAGATGCAGATAGAATTGGAATGTATGATGAAGATGGAAATTTTGTGGATTCTCACCATATCTTGTTATTGCTTTTGATGTATCAATACAAGCACAAGAATTTGAAAGGAAAAGTAGTCGTTACTTTCTCTGTTACAGACAAGATGAAGAAAATGGCAGAGATGTTTAATTGTGAATGTGAAGTAACAAAAATCGGATTCAAATATATCGCTGAAATCATGATCAACGAAGATGTCTTGGTTGGTGGTGAAGAGTCAGGTGGTTTGGCTGTAAAAGGTCATATTCCTGAGAGAGACGGTATCTGGATTGGTTTGATGATCCTAGAATTTATGGCGAAGACAGGAAAGTCATTAAAAGGATTGATCGCTGATGTTTATGAAATGGTAGGTCCATTCTCATTTGATAGAGATGATTTGCACATCACTAATGAAGAGAAAATGGCGGCCATCGAAATGGTGAAAGGAGATTCAATCAAATCTTTCGGAAAATATACAGTACAATCAAAAGAAACAATTGATGGATACAAATTCTATCTAAGTGATAGCGAATGGGTAATGATGCGTCCTTCAGGTACGGAACCTGTTTTACGTGTATATGCTCAAGCGCCTACTCCAGCTGGAGTGCGCTCGATCTTGGATGCGGCTAAGGCTACTGTTTTGAGTAAGGAGCCAGTATCATAAGATTATTGTTATGATATTTAAAAGCGCCTTTTTCATTTTTGAAAAAGGCGCTTTTTTAATGAGGACGTGTTTAACCCATCCCAGTATCAACCAGCAAGCTGTTGAAGGCCCTTCCCTTTTTCAAAATGTTATTTCAAAAAAATGGAAGGGGAGCGCACGGGGCAATGTCATGGAAATAAGGATTTTCGACAGTTAAAATTTAGAGTAATTTAATTTTTATCAGAACAATATTAAATTAACCCCTTGTCATTCTGAGTATAGGCGCTATACTCGTCCAGATTAAACAATTATGGAATCGAAGAATCAAGAGATGCTAGGATTTTAAATTTCGACTGTGTATTGACTTAAGTGAGTAAGCTGCGGAGAAATCTGAGTACTCTGAAAATAGATTTTAGTCTAAAATTGATTCGACGAGTAATACAATTTGAACTATAAAATAGCGGGCTTTCTATGAGAAAAATTTCCAAATCTCTTCGTTGGAAAGCCCTGTCTGCTTGGCGCAGCCAAGCAGGCTCGATAGCCCAAAGAGGATACTTGCGTTTTCCGCCTTGACTTTTGAAAATTTTTCCTCCATATTATTTGCAAGCCCTTTTGTAGTACAATCTGTATAAATAGATTTCTCCACTAGCTCAAGATCAATTACTCAAGGCACGGTCGAAATAGTAAACTCCAAGTACGCTTGATTCTTCGACTCCATGCCAATTGAAAATTGTCATTAGGCTCAGAATGACAAGCGTATATTGCATAATTTGGAATAAATTATAACAGTATAAAGCCTATTTCCATGACATTGGCGCGCGGGCACGCATCGCCCATATGTGCTCCCGTGCTCCCCTTCCATTTCTAGTAAACCTCTAGAAAGAGAAGGGCGTTTGAACGAAGTGAAATACTGGGATGGGCTACTCCACGTACTCAGAAACACTAGTGTGGTTACTCCATATCCTCACTCCAATATCATAGCTGTATGCGGAATCCCATCCTCCATATATTCTTCCCCCTTCTCCTGAAAACCTAAAGAGTTATAAAACCGCAACAAATAAACTTGGGCCGATATCTTGATAGGTTCTCGCTCACCAAATAATTCTCTTATTTTCTCAATTGATTTATTCATCAATTCGATGCCAACACCTTGTCTTCTGACTAATTGAGAAGTGATAACTCGTCCAATAGAAATATAGTTTTCGTAGGAAATGCCTTTAGGGACAAGTCGTGTATATGCTACTAGATTATTATTTTCATCCCAACCCATCAAGTGATAGGAGTCTTGATCTTTATGGTCAGCATCGAGATATGGACAGTCTTGTTCGACTACGAAAACTTCTTGTCGTAAAACCATGATCGCATAGAGCTGATCTAACGTGAGTTCACTGAATGCTTTGCAGGTGTAATTAACCATTTGTTTTGTTTTAGAGGCCGTAAAATAGAGGTTTTATATTTAATTTTTCGATATGGGATGCTCCTCCCTTATCTAGTGGTTATATCGTTCCTTTGGAACTTGTATTCGCGAAAGTTCCAACGGAACGATATAAACCCAGTGATGAGAGCATCCCATCACAAACATCCATCCCATCCCATCACAACCCACCAAAAAAAAAGACCGATTGAAATTAATCAACCAGTCCTAGAAAAATTGTTTCATTTAGTTTTTCTATATCTTAGAGACCATAATCTTATTTAAGATGTCGCATTTCATCCATTCAGGTAGCGGATGACCGCCTTCACTTAAAAACTTAACATTACCGTCGTCGCTTACTGCATATTTCCAGATGTGAATATTTCCTTCTTCTTCTCCAAAAGATCCAAAACGTAATACATATTCTACTTCCCATCCGGTTTCTATTTTTCTTAAATTTATATCATTGCCTGGTACTTTAGGAATTCCCAAATCAATTTCATCTACACCAGCTACATTGTAAAATTCATTGGCTAGTGCCGCCATGTTTTTAGGTGACTTTGATCTGATTGTAATTGCATCTTGGGTATCATTCCACTGTACATGTTTTTCAATGTTGAGGTCATAATCGTATAATAATTCATTGATGGTTTCATCCTCTGTTTCATTAATTCCATCGCGTAATGGAGCAGCCCATTCGACATTCTTATCAAAGATAACAACGAAATGATCGATTGATGGGTTAGGATGCGTGTGTACATTACACTTAGAAATTGACTGCGCAGTTTCATCTGTTTTGTAGACATTCGTCAAGATATCGAATATCATATCGATATTTCTTTTCGGAATTTCTATATCCTGATATCTCAAATCTTCATTTTTCGCATTCATACGTAACGCCAATCGTGCTGCATCTCTTTTCATTTTGCGGATTACCGTTTTCTTGATACCGGTATCACTATCGGCAAGAAATGCATTGTCCTGAGCAACAACAACTTGTGAAGCTAACATCGTAAGAACCAATAAAATGAGGGAATTTTTTAATGATTTCATATGGTAATAATTCAAGAATAGTATTATTCTACTCAAACAATATATTTCAAAGTCAATACCTGTTCTACGTGTGAAAATTAATTTTGTGACAATAAAAAGTTTTCAAGTTCTGTCATCTATAGACAATTTGTACGCTGCACAATAAAAAAGCGAATCATGTTGTGACACATGATTCGCTAAATATTGTTAGTTAATACAATCTTAATGCTTCATAAAAGCCAGAATCTGATCTGCTAATTCAACTCCTATATTTGCTTGTGCTTCTTGAGTGGAGGCTCCTATGTGTGGAGAGAGCGACACATTGGGATGACTTAAAATATCAGTTCTTGGATTCGGTTCGTTCTCAAAAACATCAACACCAGCACCGGCTAATTTTCCAGAATTTAATGCTTCCATCATCGCATCTTCATCAACAGTACCGCCTCTTGATGCGTTTATCAAAAAAGCGCCATTTTTCATCATATCAAAGTGTTTCTTCGTCAATACCGGTTTTCCAGCATTAGGTATATGTAATGTTATAAAATCACTATTTTGAAGCATGGTCTCCATGTCTACGGTTGTAATTGAAACATCATATCCATCGTTTACTTTCATTTCCAGATTTTTATGAAATGGATCAACACCTAATATTTTCATCCCTAGTGCAAAACCTATGCGAGCAGTTTCTCTACCAATTCGACCTAAGCCGATAATTCCCAGAGTTTTTCCGCGCAATTGAACTCCTTTTGAATACGACTTTTTCAACGCTTTGAAATCAGTCGAACCATTGGAAGGCATCTCTCGATTGGCTTTGTATAGAGATCTTGCTAAACCAAACATATGACCAAAAGCCAATTCTGCAACTGCCAATGACGAAGCAGCGGGTGTGTTCATGACTTTGATACCTTTACTTTTTGCATAATCCACATCAATGTTATCTAAACCGACACCACCACGCGCTATTATTTTTAGATTTGGACATTTGTCAATTAAATCTTTTCTGACTTTTGTAGCACTTCTTACAATAATGACATCATAATTCGGAAGCTCCTTTGGGAGCTCATTTTGAGCTACTTTATTCGTGTTTACCTTACAATTTGCATCTTCCAACATTTTTTGACCTGTTGAATGCATTCCATCATTGACTAATATCTTTAACATGAGCTTTAATTTTATTTAAAAAAATTGAAGCCGTAAAAGTAACGCTTATTTTTAATTCAAATAAACTCCTTATCTTATAGTTGTAAAAATTTGCGTTAATTTTCTTTTAGGAGAATGGTGCTTTCAATACTAAACACGTTATGCTGAATTATCTACGTACCCGATTTCTGGTAATCGTTATATTCTTCGGGCTTTGTCTGATGATGAGTGCGGTGTTTGTGTATACCACTTATAGTCTTCCTGAACCGAGTTTTCTTTTGCATAATGAAAATTTGATTATGTTGGCAGCACTCACGCTTTTGACTACTATATATAGTATCGCGTTCTTCCACGTTTTCAAACGTTTTAATGTAAGTGATTTTGCCAGAGCATTAATTGCATTTCCAATCGGTTTTTTGATAGGAATTTTGACGAATACTTTTTTGAATATTGTGATTATTTTTTTGAGTGGGTTTGCTGGATTTTTTTAGACCAAAATATCTCCACAATCAAAATGCCCAAGCGGACATGTTTTCTTTCCATGCATACCACATGGACGACAATCTAAATTCTTATTGGTTTCTAACACAATAGACACATCTGATAATGGCGTGAATCCAAAGCTGGGAACAGTAGAGCAGAAAAAAGCAGTGACCGGCGCATTCATGGCTGAAGCAAAATGGAGTGGGGCAGAATCATTAACATAATTCATCTGTGCATTTTTCATCAACGCAGCCGATTCGAGGAAAGAAAGTTGCCCAGCCATATTTTTGACATTCGGATGTGTACTTGATGTTGCAATAGCTTCACACGCATTCCGATCACCAGGCCCACCTAATAAATAGATGATGTCTACTTTTTTTAAGCTATTGATTAATTCAATCCACTTTGCTTGCGGAAGTTGTTTTGTAAACCATACAGAAGTTGGAGCCAAACAAACATAAGGCTGATCCGTCTTTACTTTGTTGTAATTTTCAGGAGTGGGATATAATTTAGGTTTGGCAAATTCAGTATTGGTATATGATTCAATGAGTTTTTGATTTCGCTCAACTTCATGCAACTCTTTTCCTTTAATGCCAAATAAGTGTTCAACTTTTTTAGTGAAAAGAAAGGACAACGGGCTTTTATCAAATCCTACCGTTTCTTTTGCTTTTGAAAATGCAGTTAGAAAACTAGTACTGAAGAAGCGTTGCACATTGACTACTAAATCATATCGAGT
>CALFWW010000208.1 GCA_937928575.1 uncultured Saprospiraceae bacterium
TTTTTAACACATCTTTAAACCCAATTTAAAAGAAATTAACGACCACAATTCAGACCTTGTCGTCATAAGGTTAAATAAATTCTCATAAAATTTTTAATTATGAAAAAGCAATTGATTTTAATGTTCAGTTTCATGATGTTATTTGCATTGACTATTGATACTGCAACCGCACAAACGCCATCAACAACTACCAGAACCGAAACCGTTAAAAAGGAAAGTTGGTGGAAGAGAACTTTTGGAAAAAAGAAAAAGAAAAAAGATACCGTTAATACTGCTGTTGAGAAACCAACTACAGTTAAAAAGCCAAGAACAGATGTTAAGACAGGCGGCGTGAAACCTCCAAAAACAGGTGGCGTAAAAACTCCAAAAACTGGTGGAGTGAAACCTCCTAAGAAAGATGTAAAAGTGGTTAAAAACAAACCAAATACAACTAGACCGCAAGCTCCTACTAAAGTAAAGAAGCCTACAACCCCTACGAAAGATGTTCCTGTTGTAAAGAACAAGAAAGATCAAGTTAAAAAACCTAACAAGCCATCTACAAGGAAAGATGTCCCTACAGGAATTAACAAAGGTAAGAAGGTGAATAAGAAACAAATTCCTGACAATAGTAATGGTAAAGCAAGAAAGGTTGATTCAAAAAAACCGGTAAAAGGAAAAGGTGCACCACAATGCGGTGTTGAAGGTTGTGAACATCCAGGGAAGCACGTAGGGTTGCATAAGCACCAAGAGACCCTTCGACCGTATAAGTGGACGGACCAAGGGTATAAGGAAGTTGATGCAAATGGAAGGGTGATTAAAATGAATACCAAGAAGAAGCCAAAGAAAATTAAAAGTAAGAACTAGGCTTAGTTTAATATGAAATGAAAAAGTCCCTTGGAGTGTAAAAACTTCAAGGGATTTTTTTATTGGCAAAATGTAAACTTAAATTACTTATTATGATAGGAATCATTCATTTACACACGAATACTTTTTTTGACAAGTCCTTAAATTAGTGTTATAATTTTCTGGAATAGATGTCTAACTTACATCTAAATTTAAATTTTAAAACACTCAAATCATGAAGCATCCTTTACACCGAACTACCTACACGATTTTCGGATTACTTTTCTTAGCATTTATATTTATGAGTTATAGTGGTAATGCACCAAACGGATACACCGGAGCACCCGGAGAAAGTACCTGTGCTGGCTGTCATTCAGGAAATGTCTTAGGAATGAATGGAGACATACAAATCACAGGAGTTCCTTCAACAATATCTCCTAACACGACGTACCCTGTTTCTGTAATCGTGTCAAACCCAGATGGGATTTCATTATCCGCTGGATTCTCAATGGTCGTTTTAGATGCAAATGGAGCCAATGCTGGTACTTTATCAAATCCATCTGCCGGTTCTGCAATCGCAACAGGCTTCAAAGATTATTTTGAACATAGTCCAGCTCAGCCATATGACGCCAACAGAATGGTCACGTGGACGGTCGATTGGACCTCACCAGCCGGACCTGCTAATGATATGATCACTTTTTATGGAATTGGAAATATAACGGATAATAGCCTAGGAAGTAATACGGGGAGTGATTATATTGTTTCAACTTCAGCTTCAGGAATTATCAATGTTGCCCCAACAGGCTCTGATTTAACGGTTTCTAATTTGATAGGATGGAATGCAACCTATGCCCCGGGTGAGGTAGTTTTTTTCGATTTCGACATCAATAATATTGGAAATGATATTGCATCTGGTGATTACAATATAATGAGTTATTTATCTACAGATGCTTTTTTTGATGCAAGTGACATTAGTGTTGGAGACTTGGTGACTGGAAATACAGGAGTTGGATCTATCCCAAATGTAGAAGGAGCAATTGCTATTCCTGCAAATTTACCACCCGGTAATTATTATCTAATAATTGTAATCGACGCTTTATCGGCCATCTCTGAACTAGATGAAACCAACAATATATTGGTAAGTCCAATTGCAGCACCTATCCAACCTTCGGTTCCATTGGTAAGTTCTTGGAATGCAGCTGATGCGAACTGTTTTGGATCCAATGATGGTACTGCAACCGCAACTCCATCTGGAGGAACCACTCCTTATATGTACTCTTGGATGAATGGGATGACCACTCAAACTATCACAGGGTTGGCAGCTGGAAATTATCCTTTTACTGTGACGGATGCAAATAACAATGCCATTAGTGATGTTGCAGTTGTAAGTGAACCAAGCGAATTGATCGCAAGTATTTCAACGACTGATGTGCAATGTGCATCAGATACTAATGGAAGCGCAAATGCATCTATTAACGGAGGGACTCTTCCATATACGATTATGTGGCCAGGTGGAAGTAGTATGAATTTGACAGGTGGTAATTACATTGTTACAATTACTGATAATAATGGATGTGAAGTCATGGAAAACTTTTCTATTAATACAAATGATACCACTCCGCCGAATGTTGTTTTAGATCAAACCACCATTATTTCTTTGGACGCGAATGGAGTGGCTACGATTACTCCTGATTTATTTGATGACAATTCTACTGATAATTGTGGTGGGAATGTGATCTTTTCAACTACTCCAATCAACTTTACATGCGCAGATATAGGAGATCAAAACATAGATCTTGTAATTTCGGATGATAGCGGAAATTCAACCATAGCAACAGCAGTAGCAACCATTATAGATAATTTGTCTCCATTCATGATCTGTCCAACTGTCCAAACATTAGCTTGTAATCAATTTGTAGAGTACCCATTGCCAACAGTTAATGACAACTGTACTCAAAACATAACGCCAACGTTAGTAGCTGGTCTGCCTTCGGGTTCTGAATTCCCTATTGGTGTAACCACTATTACCTTCGAAGCCATGGATGGTAATAATAACACGTCTGCTTGTTCTTTCGATGTTACAGTTGATGGCAATTCGATGATGAATGAAATGTCTGCAACAAATGCATCTTGTTATGGAGGTGAAGATGGAGCTGCTAGTGTTGCTGTTTCTGGAGGTGCTAGCCCATATGAATATCAATGGAGTAATATGGCAACTACTGCCTCTATTTCAAATCTAGAAGCTGGAACTTATATAGTGACGGTGACTGGAGTCAATGGATGTGAATTGATTAGTAGCATCGTTGTGGAAGAGCCTGCTGAGATTAATATCAATATTGATCTAGTTACCGATGATACTGATAGTGGCAATGGTTCGATTTTTGTCACCGCTTCAGGTGGCGTTCCTGGTTATTCTTACAACTGGTTTAATGAAAATGATATTCTAGTTTCTACAAATGAAGATCCGCAGAATTTGACAGAGGGGATTTATTATGTTGTAGTCACTGATGCAACAAATTGTATGCGCACTTCACTTCAAGTTCAAATAAGTACGATGGTCGATGTCAAAGAAATTGCCTTAATAAATAACATCCACCTATTTCCAAATCCTTCAACCGGATTATTAAATATCAATATCGATTCAAATCTAAATAAAAGTATTGCGTTTCAAATCCTGGATCAAAATGGGAAATTGGTGTACAATATCGAACAAATCGAAAACTTAAACCAAACATTAGATTTGACGCATTTACAAAATGGATTGTATTGGTGTAAGTTTATTGTTGAAGATCGTGTATTTATAAAGAGAATTGTGATGGCTAGATAACAAACGGGTGTTTATTTTATTTACAAAAAAAGGGACGTTGTTTCAAGCACAACGTCCCTTTTTTATAATGGAATGGTAGGCGATCTTAGATGACTCGTAAAAAACAAACTCACAACTTCTTCCAAAACACAACCTTATCATCCCCAGCTTCATAAAACTCAGGAATCACCGCTTGCTGCACATAATCACAATTTAGATAAAATTGACGTGTATTTTTAAATTCAGCCTTCCCAGAAGTTTCAACAATCAATATACGATGACCTTTTTCTCGTAATAAATTTTCAATATAAGTCATCATATTGCTGCCAATTCCTTTTCCTTGCAATTCTTTGGTTACTGCAATAGCATAAAGATTATAAGTACCATCTGTCATTTTTTCAGGTGCACAATACCCGATTGAAATGGGTTGGTTATCCCTAATGGTCGTAAACCAAATATCAGTTGATTCAGGATTGGTTAGATAATCATTTATCATATCATCCAGCATTTCCGATGGGAATAATTCACTGGAATCTAGTACGGCTTTTAGTGCATCAATGTCTACTTTTTGGACACTTCTAATTTGTTCTTTCAAACTAATTTGATTTTTGTATTTCAAAGTCCCAAAGGAACGATATAATCCCCAAAGAATGGAGCATCCGTTCTGATATTCCACTAATTTTGACAAAAAAAAGAAAGGGGCGCTGCTTCCGCAACCCCCCCTCTTTCTATTCATAAGTCAAAGCTTATTAGTTAGCCAACTTGACAAACTTCTGGTGATAAAGTCTTTCACCAACTTCAACTGTAATTACATAAGTAGCGTCTGCCAAAGGTCTAACATCAATATTATTGTTGTTAATTCCTTCAACAGCATCAAATTTCCATGCATGTAACTTTCTACCTAACATGTCATAAACGGTCACTCTACTTTGAGCATCCAACTCAGAAGTATAGTTAATGTTTAGATCACCGTAAGTAGGATTTGGTAGAATTTCAAAGAACTCAGTAGTGTTGATGGTCGTAGTAGTTGCAGCAACTTCAATCACAGTTGTGTTGGAACAACCATGAGCATCTGTTACTTTCACTTCAAATGTCGCATCCTGATTTCCAGCAGAAATATTAGCCAAGTTACCTTCAGCATCGAGTGTCCATCCTTGACCTTCCAAAATTGTCCAGTCATAAGTGTAAGGAGCTAAACCGAATTCTACATTTGCAACCAATACCTCGTCATTTCCTTCAAGAAGTGCAGCAGGAGCATCCAAAGATACCTCCATAATTGCATCCGTGATTGGAATCGTCATGGTGTGCTCAGTTACATTACCACAATCATCATTTGCAGCCCAAGTCACGAAGTACTTTAGGTTGTCGCAATCATCATTGTCAGTAATTACTGGAGCGGTTACCGTTGCAGAAGAGCAGTCATCTTGAGCAGTAACTTGAGGAGCCGTCCAATTAGCAAATGCTTCGTAACTCATCGACTGATCACCAGGAAGTAGATCAAATGATGGAGCCGCGTTGTCAATTACTTCAATTGTTTGGTTGACTTCTGTTACGTTTGCACAGTTATCAACTGCAGTCCATGTACGGTGTAAAATGTATCCGCAAGCAACTGTTTCAGTAGTTTCTTCGAATGTTACTTCAAAGTCAGCATCACAATTGTCAGCAAATGAAGCATCTTCTAATGGAATTTCAGTTCCACAAGAGATTACTTTATTTTCTGGTGCAAATACAATTGTAGGTTGTGCATTATCTTGAACTGTAATTGATTTAGAAGCAGTAGCAACGTTTCCGCAAGCATCTGCAACAGACCAAGTACGAGTTACGATAATTCCACATTCCAATTGAGCAGTTACATCTTCAAATGTAGTAGTAAGGTTAGATCCACAATTATCCATAGCTTCAGGTGTTCCGAAGTTATCTTCAATAATTACATCACAATCTACTACTTCATTTTCTGGTACAAAACTAAAGATTGGTGCATCTGTGTCAGGCATTACTGTTAATACTTGTTGTGCTTGAGTTGCGTTTCCACAATTATCAGTTGCAGTCCAAGTACGGATGTAAGTCTGAGCGGTAGAACAATCAGTATTTTCAATTACATCTTCAAATGTAATTGCTACGTTAGAACAAGCATCCGTTGCGATCGCTTCTCCAAATACTGGATTTGCAACACAAGAAAGTTGTTCGTCAGCAGGCACAAATGTAAATGCAGGAGCAGTGTTGTCATTCTCAATAACAAAAGTTTGTTGAGCAGTCGCAACATTACCACAAGCATCAGCAGCAGTCCAAGTACGAGTGAAAGCGTAACCTAATTCACAAGAACCTTGCTGAGCATTATCTTCGAAAGTAACATTTACTTCAGAACAGTTGTCAGCAACTACAGGCTCACCGAATTCGAAGTTACCTTCACATGTTACATTTCCTCCTTGTGGGATTGATGTAAATGTTGGAGCAACAGCATCCGCTTCACGCGTAATTGTTTGAGCAATGTTCGCAACGTTACCACAAGCATCAGCAATTGTCCAGGTTCTGGTCATAATCATTCCTGTTTCGCATGAATTATTGTTGGTAGCATCTGTATGAGAAATAGTTACTTCTGAACAATTATCAGAGTATAATGGTGTATCAAATTCCATTGTTTCTCCACAAGCAACAAACTTATCAGCTGGAGTTGTATCGAAACTAGGGATTTGAGTATCCTCAACTGTAATGGTTGCTTCAGCCGTAATAGTGATGTTACACGCAGTAGCAGTCCAGGTACGAGTTACAGCATAAGCTGATGAGCAAGCACCTTCAACAGTAGCATCTACAAAAGTAATAACCGCATCATCGGCACAGTTAGTAGCAATTTCCGGAGTTCCGAATTCAACCGCATCACCACAGTTGATGAATTGGTTGGCAGGAACGTTAGAGAAAGCAACCGTTGTTTCTGTATCGTCGACAACAGTAATCATTTGAGCAGTAGTAACTTCATTACCACAAGCATCGATTGCCGTCCAGGTACGAGTAATCGTATAACCCGTTGCGCAATCACCAGCAGAAGTAACATCATTGAAAGTCAAGTTCACCTGACCACAATTATCTTCAACTGTAGGTGTTCCAAATGCAGGAGTTGTGTTACAGTTAATAACAACATCTGATGGAGTAGCCGTAAATACTGGCGCATCCGTATCAACGCTAGTGATGGTTTGAGCAGCCGTAGCAACGTTACCACAAGCATCTGCGATTGTCCAAGTACGA
>CALFWW010000209.1 GCA_937928575.1 uncultured Saprospiraceae bacterium
CCCTGTCTGCTTGGCGCAGTCAGGCAGGCTCACCGTAACTAAGGCTATGTTTACGTTTTTCGCCTTAATCTCAATAAATTTTTCCTTCATTTAATAACGCACTTTTAGAGTACAATTTGTATAATTCATGTTTAAGCCATAAATAACCATCTTCGTACGACGAAATTTGCAGGGAATAACCTTTAAGAGAAAACAGACAGCAGGATGTCCATTCAACGTTTTAGTACTGCCCTCAACTCCTCCACACTCTCATTCAAATCAGGAGTAGAGATAAAATCCAATCGACCATTTTTATCCACCAAAGAATAATGAGGTAATGCACTTACGCGAATCACTTTATTGAATGCGGTCAGTTCTGTACCAAAAACATTGACACCATTGAAAGTATGTCTTTGAAGTGTTTTTCTCCAAGTTGCTTCATCATCATCCAGATTGATATTAATGAAAACAACTCCTTCGGATTCCAATTGTTGGCGAATCGCTAAAGTTTCTCGCATACTTTTGATACAGGGTCCGCACCAACTTGCCCAGAAACTAATATACACTACTTTATTGGTGTAATGACTTAACTTCACCGTGCTTCCATCTTCTCCCAAGCATTCAAAATCAGGGACAATTATTTGTGGTACATATTCCAGATTGGCTCCAAAAAGATCTTCCAGAATTGTAGCGTAAGTCGGATAAGTATTTTCTCTTTTGAATCCTTTGTACTTTTCATGTGCGATTCTTGGATTACCATTTTGATTATTTTCCATCATCAATTTAGCCAACAAGAAATCTTTAGATCGTCCCATTAAGTTTCCATTGATAAAACGGTAGTAAGCAAAATCCATTTGACGTTCATCACCCGGAGATTCCAAAATTAGATAGTGTATAAAAGCGGTCAACAGATTGCGATAAACTGCATACTTCAAAGACTTGCCATCATTCAGATCAATCCCGTCCATCAATTGATATTTGGTCCAATAACTTCGCAAGGTATTCGCTTCAAATTTATCTTCATTAAAAAGGAAGTAGGCAATTTTCTCCAGCTCATATCCCCACTTAATTCTCTTCTCCATTACTTCTCTGAAAGCGCCAGAAATACCAGTAGTTTGGCGCATGTAATCCATCTTGTACTTAAACTCTCGTCCACGATATTCAAAATAATCTCTGATATCATATCCTTTAGCTTGACGCTCTACTTCACTATTCACATACAAGGTGAAATTCGCTTTTGAATATTTCGTTAATTTCGTACCTCCTTTGTTATAAGAACGGTGGTAATAGGTCAGAAAACGATTTGCTTCTGCATTTCTTCCTTCAAAATGGAGTGAGCCTAACATTGCTCCATCGACAAAAGATAATTCCATTTGCTCAGAAGCATGTCCACCAATATATAATTCTGCGGAATCATCACCGTGTATCATGTTCACAAATTCAATATCTCCAACATCCAGATTGATATTGAATTCATTGTCTCCATTTAAATTTACTCTGAAAATCGTTGGTTCTGAAGACAACTCATTTTTCAAATACACCAAGTCCAATTGAGATGTTTTTGCATCTTGTATTTTTCCTGAAATGGATATTTGTTTGGCGAATAAAAATTGGGGTAGAAAACAGATTAGAAGTAGGATTACCTTATTCATTTGTTTCTAAGTTTTTTGTATCTGCAAATATAATATTTTATTGACTTGAGCTAACAATAGTAGGGAATTTAAAATAATTATCTCACCTCCTTCGTCGGTTCAAATTTAAAATGTAAAATATTAGGGATAGCTAAAATTTAATTTCTTGATTCATGCAAACTTAGCTATTTGGAGAATACCTAAATAAGATTAATTGAAAAAGAACTCACTAAAATTTAAGAATAGTTTTCACGCCACAACAATCCTATTTTAAATTTACCTGACCACCCCATCCCTCCGCTGATCTCCAACCGCCAACCACTCATTCTTCCTTCTATGCAAAGTATGGACCCCACCAAAAAATAAAGAGCTACCTTCCCAGTGGTTGATTTCGTAAGGATAATTTTTTTGATCAAATTGATGGCTGAAACCGCCTTCGACATTCAATTTGTTATGCTCCAAGTGCATTCGGGGTGCGGCAATAGCTTCATTTAACTCCATTTTATAATCAATTAGATAATGTAACACCTGTGCAATCATTGTTGGAATTCGACTTGCTCCACCAGAACCTAAGACTGTTTCTAATCGATTGTGTTCATCTAAAACCAAAGTTGGTGACATCATAGAAGATAAACGGACGTTTTCCTCCCAGCTATGAAAGCCATTTGGAAGTAATGCCGCTTCACCTAACATATTATTCATATGGATATCTGTTCCTTCCACAAATTGACCACAACCTTCTCCGATAGTGGTTGTTAAAGCGATAGCATTCCCTTTATTGTCAACTATATTAAAGTGAGAAGTGCTGCCTCTACGATTGGTTTGATGGAAATTGTATTTGTCAAAAACATTGAATTGTCCTAATTGTGCAGCAATATCAGCTGGTTTGGTACCAACTTTAGCAAATTTCTCTAACATTTCGCGCACTTGATTCATATGTCCGAAATCCCAAGGTTGTTGATTCTTTGGTGTCTCTGATAAAAAATTCAATAACAGTGCGACAATAGAACCTCCAGTTGAAGGAGCCGGATTGGTATAAATTGATTTTCCACGAAATTTAAATTGTAGCGGATCACGAATAACGACTTCGTAATTTTTCAAATCGGATAGTGATAATTGTCCACCATTATCTCTGTAATCTCTTACTATTTTCTCCGCGACTTCTCCTTGATAGAAAGCAGACTCCCCTTCTCTACTCATATAATCTAAGAAGTCCGCCAACGCCGGCATCTTTAATGTATCTCCAACTTGCAACACCTTTCCATCCTTGAAGAACAATTCTTTCCCTTTTTCACTAGCTGCAAATATTTTTTCTAACAACGTAAAGTCGAGATGCTGAAAATCATTGACTATCACTCCATTTTTTGCTGCAATAATGGCTGGTTCGACCAAATATTTCATTGGCATGGAGCCCAAGTTTTTGTGCATTGTGAACACACCAGCTATTGCACCTGGTATAGCGCAAGCTCCTCTTCCTATGTGAAAGGTTTCAGTTGTTTCACCAAAGTTTACATCAACAGGATAAAATTCAAGTTCATCAACTGCTCGCTTATTCAACGGAGTTTGACAAAAAAAATCGAAGACTTTTAGCTGACCATCTGCAGTTAGTACATTGGCAAATGCGCCTCCTCCTGCTGATGCCATGCAAGGCTCTGCAATAAAGGAAACTAAGTAAGCGGCAATTGCTGCATCAAATGCATTGCCTCCATCTTTTAAAACTTGAAGTGCGGTATCGGCAGTAAGATCGTGACCTGCGGAAATTGCTGATCTCATAGTGTTATGTAAATTTAAAATTGAAAAATTGAAAAATATAAATTTTAAATTGGATCATGTTTCGTGGACATCTACATGTCATACTCACGCAACACAATTTCTAATTTTACATTTTCAATTTCCATTAGTTTTCTAGTCCATCAATAAATAAATTCAGATCTCCGGAAGAAGTGAATTGTACACGGATTGATTTGGGTGTTAAATAAGTTCGTTCAATTTTTATATCATCTAAGATACCTTGAATTCTCATATTATCATTCACCTTGAAATCTTTTAATTGTTTGGCCGTTTGCTTCTTGATGGTTTCAAATTGTTTGTCCAATGGAAAGACCAAATGCTTTTTTATTCTTTTTTCAAAATTTTTGTGAAAAATCCAGGACATGGTTTTGGCTAAGAAATTTTTAGTTTTCAACTCATAATCCACTTCCCGCATTTCGATTTGATTTTTGGACTCATTAAAAAACGGAATACCTTCCAAATAAACTTTCCCATTATAGCTTCCTGACAAATCAGTTTCGACCACCAATTTTTCATTAGAGCCATAGATATCAATATCTTCTATTTTGACTTTGTATTTACCTTGTTGGAAAGTCTCCCCAACCATATGTTTTTTGGCCAATGAAGCAGCTTCACCATAAGGCACATCCGCAATCATGTTCAATTGAAATCCCTTACTGGCTTTTTGAGCGATTTCCAATGGTGGCAAGGTCATTAGATTGCTGACATCATTTTCAGGTTGGTTGCCCATTGATACTCCTGCATTCGTAGTAATAAAGATAGTGCTACTTACGATTTGCCCATTCGAAGTAAGCGGTGTCATACTAATCGATTGGGGTTCTACCTCCAACCATAGTTTTGGGTTTTTAGAAATCTCGATTGGTGCCGCCAAAGTTTGCCAAGTCTCGTCAATATAGTAACGGAGATCTAGTCTCGATTCGATTTGTTCATCAATTTGTCGAGTGATTGCTGCTCTGCTCTTTTTCAAAACGATTGACATCAGATTTTCGACTGGTACATCGATGAATCCCATTTTCAATCTTGGTTTAGTCAGCCATTCATGATCCAACAATTCAGTTTCGGTAACGATATTCCAATCTTGGTTGATTTCAAAATTTGTTTTAAATTCCATGGCCACCTCTCCTTCGGCTTGGACTTCAGTTACCCCTAAATCCTTGCGGACCCAGATTTTCAAGGGGACATAATATTTCAGTTCTTGTCCATTTAATGCTAAAGTCACGTCGGTCGTTTTTTCAGCTTTTATACCATAATCTCCTGTACTTTCCTCATATAAGATACCACTGAGCTCCTGGTTGATCTCTTTTTCCATTGCCCCAAAATCGATGCTGACGGGCACATTAATCTCCGATACCTTCCATTCTTCATTCAAATGCTCGTATTTCTCCATAGGTCTGACTGGTTTCATTGTTTTGCAAGAGGTAAGTACCAAACAGGCAACATACATTATAAGAAATAATAAGAAGTTTAACTTTTTGTAAATCATAAAGTGCTGAAAGTAGGTGTTTTATTCAAAACGTGAGCGCATTCACTTTTTTTAAACGAATTTTTTAAAAAAATTGATGATTTTCAACTAAAATCGTTCTTACCCCCAGAAAACTTGACACTATTTTCAGCTTTTTTTTTGAGGTCTATATAATATTTTTTTCACATCAACCGTTTAATAATTACACATATAAAATTGAATATCAGCATTTTATCATAAAATAAATTATAGTGAATACTAATTTTAAGATTCACAATTGCTAGTTTTTGTCTTTGTAATCAGTGACAAAAGGCTACATATTTACATTGTAATTAGTGAGGAAGTATAGTGATATAGAAAATTACACCGAGAATGCCTGATAAACATTCTCTCGAGCTAAAAAGTAGCTCCTCTAAATTTGGATATGTTCATGGGATTATAATTTGTTGTTGCGTCCCGAATCCCTTTCGGGACGCATTTTTTAAAATTCCTACGCTGACTGATAATCAGAAACCAAATTTAGACACAAACTTGGATATGTTCATGGGATTATAATTTGTTGTTAAAGACGTTTCGAGCCTTCGAAACGTCTTTTTTTTGCCTTGCCTTAACTTTCCTTTGAAGATAAAAGTTTTTTATACCCTCTCTTTTTTTTGGTGATCAACCTGAATAGACTCTCAGGCCTAGACAGGTTAAACATCAAATGGCAAATTATCAAACAAACTACCTTCATCAATTTTTTCTTCTATATCAGTTGTATTGACGAGGAACAATGTCTCTTTTGCTCTTGTGATAGCAACGTACCTCAGATTAATTTCCTGTGTCATTTCCCAATCCTGTTGATCGGTTCTGATCATTGGTAAAGAATCATAATCCAATATAAAAATTCGATTTTCTTCCAATCCTTTTGCACGATGAATAGATGATAATCTAATTGGATTGTTCTTTTCAGAAATGAAGTACTTGATTTTTTCAATAACCTTAAAAATCGTAGCGCACCCCTCCCAACTTCGATGTTTCTTTTCGAAGAAATCCAGTTTTTGTTTGACAAATCTCTTTTCATTTACAACATACAGTGCCCGTTCTGCTGTATTACTTATTTTTTCCGATTTCTTATCGATTATGAAATTCCACCTTTTGTTGACTTTTGCTCTCAATGTATTAAAACCATCGGGCATGGAAGCAATTTTTTGATGTAATTCATCTGCTTTAAAAAGTCGTTTTAATTCATTGGTAAAATCAATAGCTTCATCTTCATGGATTTGAACTTTTATATTTCTGTCGATGAATTCGAATATCAAAACGGATAAATTTGATTTTATTCGACTGATAATTAAATCACCTGGTTTTGCCAATTCAAGCACTTGATCATCTCTAATTCTAATCACTTCGCCATCATAATCTTTGCTCCCGCTAATATCCGGTCTGATTCCTTTAGCTAATTCAAGCACTTTCTTGGGACATCTAAAACAAGTTGTCAAAGGTAATTCGATTGCTTTTGTAAATTCCTTTACCCGTTTAAATGAATTGATATCTGCCCCCGTAAATCCGTAAATGGATTGAGTAGGATCACCTACTGCCATTATTCTTCCGCCTTTTTTCCCAAACATGGAAGCGATTGCAAATTGAGATTTTGATAAATCTTGGCACTCATCTATAAATAAGAAATTATATTTTTTGAGTGGTCCCAACTTCCATTTGACAGGCAGGTATAGCATATCTGTAAAATCAAAAATCATGGACTGTTTTGAAAATTCATTACCTTCTTCCAGAAGGAGTTGATGACATTGGAAGTAAATTTCAAGCTCGTTATTGAATTTTGGATGCTTGATTTTAAAACTATTGAAAAGACCAAAATGAATCACCATCTCTCTAAAATCTGGAATCGCACTTTTAGTTAACGTTGACCGAAACTTCTGATTAATGTCTAACAATCTTGCATTTATTTCAAAAACCAAATTTTTTATAGCAAAATGTACCCGTTTGTCAAAGGAATCTGGATCTAACCCATTTACCTGCATGATTTTTCTAAAATAAGGTTCCAATTTTGCTTGAAACTCTTTAGACCGAAGTATTTTGTTATACTTTTGATTCTTAATCGTAATTGGTCTTCCTGTACTGTTATGGGTTTTCAGAATTTCGTAACCTAAAGCATGAATTGTTTTTACAGCAACTTCACTTAGACCTTTTTCACGAAATTTTTTCTTGATCTCGTTGGCAATACTTTTATTAAACGCACAAAATAGAATATCACTTTTATCCTCGACATACCTTGCACATTCCATTATCGTCGTCGTCTTTCCTGCGCCTGCGACCGCATCAATAATCCCATGTCCGGATTTATGCTGGACAAATTCGAAGATATTTTTTTGTTCTTTTGTATAGTCCATTTAAAAGTAAATTGCCATTTTAAACTTGTTTTATAACGCTGTTTAAAATTAGAAAAAGTTTAATAATTTCTTTTATTGAAATATGTAATGGTCGATATGTCAAAGATGTTATATTAGAATTATTGAGAAATAATACATTCTAAAAGCAATATACGTTGCAGGTAATAAATAGTTTATCCAAAATTTTTATTTCTAAATACCTCATTTTATTCAGCCTTGTTTAAATTGCGACAACTAAATAAAATAAAATGAGATACGCACTTCATTTCTTATGCATTCTTTCATTGATCCTTTGTTTCACAATTGATTTAAGCGCTCAAAAAAAGAAACGAAATAAGACTAAAATCACTACTACCCAAGTAATTGACCCTGCTTTCAAGGATGCCATCAAATTTCGAGAATTAGGACCTTTTCGTGGAGGACGTTCTGCAGCTGTAACTGGAATTCCTGACAACGACCAACTCTATTATTTTGGTGCAGCTGGCGGTGGTGTTTGGAAAACGGAAGATGCTGGCGAAACTTATGAAAATATTTCAGATGGATTTTTTGGAGGCTCCATTGGCGCAGTTGCTGTCAGCGAATATGACAACAATGTCATCTATGCTGGTGGCGGTGAAGTGACGGTACGTGGAAATGTAAGTTCCGGGTATGGTATGTGGAAAAGTGAAGATGCTGGTAAAACTTGGACGCAAAAGGGGCTAAAAGATTCTCGTCATATAGTACGTATTCGCATTCATCCTCGTGATCCTAACATCGTATTTGCAGCCGCCCTAGGCAATATCTACAAAGCCAATGAACAACGTGGGATTTTCAAAAGCACCAATGGTGGCGACACTTGGAAAAAAGTTTTGTTTGTAAACAATGAAGTTGGTGCAGTGGACCTTACTTTTGATCCGAGTAATCCGAGGATATTGTATGGCAGTACTTGGCGCGTCAAACGATCTCCATATGATATGTCAAGTGGCGGGGAAGGTTCTGCACTTTGGAAAAGTACGGATGGTGGCGACACTTGGAAAGACATTTCGAAAAATGAAGGCATGCCAAAAGGAGTTTTAGGAATTAGTGGAATTACGGTTTCCCCTGTAAATTCTAACAGGGTGTGGGCAATTATTGAAGCTAAAGAAGGTGGCGTTTTCAGAAGTGAAGATGCTGGAAAAACTTGGACCAAAGTAAATTCAGAAAGAAAATTACGTCAACGAGCTTGGTATTATACGCGAATTTATGCGGACACCAAGGATGAAAATACCGTCTATGTTTTGAATGTACGGTTTCATAAATCAACGGACGGTGGAAAAACTTTTAAAAGTATCGGAACACCACATGGCGATCATCACGACCTTTGGATTGCTCCAGAAAATCCACAGCGCATGATTATTGCAGATGATGGTGGTGCACAAGTTTCGTTTAATGGCGGCGCTTCTTGGTCAACTTATATGAATCAGCCAACCGCTCAATTTTATCGAGTGACTACTGATAATGATTTTCCTTATAGAATTTATGTAGCCCAACAAGACAATTCCGCTATTCGAATTAAACATCGTTCATTTGGTGGTTCGATTTCTGAAGAGGATTGGGAGTCGACAGCGGGTTGTGAATGCGGTCATTTAGCAATTGACCCAACCGATAATGACATTGTTTATGGAGGATGTTATGACGGATTTTTGGGACGGAAAAATCACAAGACCAATCAAAATCGAAACGTTAGTGTGTGGCCGGATAACCCGATGGGACATGGTGTAGAAGGCATGCGCTATCGCTTCCAATGGAACTTCCCCATTTTCTTTTCCAAGCACAATAAAAAACGATTGTATACTTGTTCCAATGTCGTGCACAAAAGTGACAATGGTGGGCAAAGTTGGGAAATCATCTCCCCTGATTTAACCACCAATGATTCTACCAAAATGAAATCCTCAGGTGGCCCAATCACGAAAGACAATACTTCTGTGGAATATTACTGTACGATCTTTGCCGGTACAGAATC
>CALFWW010000210.1 GCA_937928575.1 uncultured Saprospiraceae bacterium
CTTATAAATGAGATAGACCAAGTAGGCACTTTCAGGAAATTGGAGAAAGGAGTTTGCATGATTGATATTGGTGATAAGATTTCAATGATGCCTGTAATTTTAGAAGGAACAATTAAAATAGTAGAGGAAGATAAAGATGGCAATGAATATTTATTGTATTATATAGAAACTGGAGATTCTTGTGCTATAACAATGAACTGTTGTATGGGAGGAAAAAAAAGTAAAATTAGAGCTTTTACAGAAACCAATGTTTTGCTTTATATGGTGCCAATTGAACATATGGAAAATTGGTTAATAAAATTTAAATCATGGAGGGTGTTTGTTTTTGACAGCTATGATAATAGAATGAATGAGATGTTAGAAACCATCAATACACTTGCTTTTTTAAATATGGAGCAAAGAATTTATAAGTATTTAAAAGACAGAGCGATGGTCTTGCATACTCCTGAGCTTGAGATAACCCACAATAGTATCGCTACTGATTTGAACACGTCAAGAGTCGTCGTTTCTCGTTTGATAAAAAAACTAATTCTCGATAAAAAAATAACAACGAATCGTAATCATGTAACGGTTCTTGAATTCTTGCCTAGAAAATAAGTAGGTCAACGTAACATTAGTTACCTACTTTGATGATACAATCACCCATCTTTGTATTATCAATAACTACTAATCTAAAAATTATGGAAATCATTTATGCCCCTTGGGCATGGTATATAGCTGGTCCTGCTATTGCTTTTGTGATGTTTTTATTACTCTATTTTGGAGGAAATTTTGGAATGTCATCAAATCTCAGAACAATGTGTACACTCGCTGGTGCGGATAAATATACAGACTTTTTTAAAGTGGATTGGAAAGCGCAGCGCTGGAATTTAATATTTGTTGTAGGGGCTGTAATAGGTGGTTTTATTGCGGCAAATTACCTTTCTGCAAACACAGCCATTCACCTTAATGCTGCTACAACTGAATCATTAAAGGAGTTGGGTTTTGACACGATTAGTGAAGGATATCTTCCAGATGAAATTTTCGGCCCCGACAGTATTTTCTCTATAAAAGGATTTTTCATTCTTATTGGCGGTGGTTTTTTAGTGGGATTTGGTGCTCGATATGCAGGTGGTTGCACATCTGGACACGCTATTAGTGGATTAAGCAATTTGCAAATACCTTCTTTAATTGCCGTTGTTGGATTTTTTATTGGAGGATTAATAATGACTCATTTTTTAATACCTATTATTTTTTAACGATGAAATATATCAAATTTTTACTTACAGGAATTCTATTTGGAATTATAATGACAAAAGCGGAAATCATCTCCTGGTATCGGATTTATGAGATGTTCCGTTTCGAGTCTTTTCATATGTATGGGGTTATTGGAACTGCTGTTATCATTGGAATTTTCATGGTGCAGGTAGTAAAACGTGTCCAAATGCAAGATATAAAAGGAAAGCGAATTTCATTTTATCCCAAAAACAAAAGTGTAACACGGTACTTACTTGGTGGGATTATTTTTGGATTAGGATGGGCATTAGTTGGAGCTTGTCCAGGACCTATGTTTGTATTATTAGGATATGGTTATTACCCTATTCTTATTGTTGTGTTAGGGGCATTGATAGGAACATTTGTTTACGGGATGTTGAGATCGAAGCTTCCTCATTAAATAGTATGAACAATTTATTATTAACTCGAATCTATTCAAGATAAGCAGTAAATGAAACAATATTTTCCAATTTTAAACTGGTTAAAAAATTATAAAAAAGATAATTTAAGTGGTGATATATCAGCTGGATTGACCGTAGGAGTCATGTTAATTCCACAAGGAATGGCTTACTCAATGTTGGCCGGATTACCACCAATTTACGGATTGTATGCTGCAACCATACCATTGATCATTTATGCAATATTTGGCACATCTAGACAATTGGCAGTTGGTCCAGTGGCGATGGTTGCGTTATTGATTTCAAGTGGAGTAGGACAATTAGCAGAATTGGGTTCGACTGAGTTTGTAGCTTTGGCCATTTTATTAGCGTTACTCGTTGGAGTAATTCAGTTCTTAATGGGAGTATTTAGATTAGGTTTTATGGTTAACTTTTTATCACATCCTGTAATTGCAGGTTTCACATCAGCAGCGGCACTAATTATTGGATTCAGTCAACTCAAACATCTTTTAGGAATTAATATTCCGAGAGGGAAAGTACATGAAATAATTATCAATGTTATCCAGAATATTGCCAACATCAATTATCCAACTTTAATCTTGGGAGGGATTTCAATTCTGATTTTACTTTCAATTAAAAAGATGAAAAGAAGAGTTCCTGCTCCTTTAATTGTAGTAGTTCTGGGCATTTTAGCCGTTTATATGTTCAATTTAACAACGTTAGGAGTCAAAATAATTGGAGAAGTACCTAGCGGTTTTCCTTTATTTGAAATACCTAATATAAATTTGAATGCGATAAATTTACTCTTGCCTACTGCACTAACAATTGCATTTGTAAGTTTTATGGAATCCATTGCAGTAGCGAAAGCAATTCAAAAGAAACATAAAGATTACGAAATTGATAATAATCAAGAATTGATAGGATTAGGATTGGCAAACATTGCAGGTGCATTCTTCAAATCATTTCCTGTAACTGGAGGGTTTTCAAGAACTGCAGTAAATGACCAAGCTGGGGCAAAATCAGGATTGGCTGCAATTATAAGTGCAATGCTTGTTATATTAACTTTGTTATTTCTAACAGAATATTTTTACAACTTGCCTGCTGCAATACTTTCTGCAATTATTATGGTTGCCGTATTTGGTTTAATTGATATAAAAGAAGCAAAACACTTGTGGAAAACGGATAAAAAAGACTTTGCGTTATTTACCACCACTGCTATTGGAACATTGCTATTGGGTATTGAGGAAGGTATTCTTTTGGGAGCAATACTTTCTTTGGTAGTTGTGATTTACAACATTTCATACCCGCATATTGCGATTTTGGGAAAAGCGAAAAATGATAATATTTATAGAAATATTGCAAGATTTAGTGAAGTAGAATTAGTCCCTAATACGCTTATTGTTAGATTGGATGCGCGTCTTTATTTTGCCAATATTAGCTTTTTTAAAGAATTTATTTGGAAGCAACTTAAAATCTATCCTAAGACAAAAAACTTCATTTTAGACGCTAAAGCAATAAATGGCTTAGATTCGAGCGCCGTTCATTTACTGGTTGACCTGATAGATGAGTTGGAATTACAAGGCATAGGATTTTTCTTATCCAATGTAAAAGGGATTGTTAGAGATGTCATTTATAGATCAAACTTGATTAATAAAATAGGAAGAGAAAATATTTTTGTAAATACTGGTGAAGCAGTCGATGTAATTTTGGAACGAAAAGCACGATCTATTGAACTCAGTAGATATGCCATTCAATCTAATCTTGAGACAACTGTTGAGTAACAAAAGTTACGCACAATTACTCTTAACCTCCTTAAATTTGGAGTAGAAATAATCAATTACTAACTACAATGGCACCTAGAAATAAATCATTACTCTCCTCCATTTGGAATATGAAATGTCCAAGATGCCGACAAGGAGATTTATATGGAACAGGGATTTTCTCCTTCGAAAAGACATTCGAAATGAATGCTAAGTGTAGTTGCTGTAATCAAAATTATATGCCTGAACCTGGATTCTATTGGGGTGCAATGTATATTTCTTATAGTTTATTTTCTGGGTTTTCACTAGCATTAGTTTTACCATTAGTATTTTTCTTTGACTGGGCGATCAATCAATCGCTGGTGTTGTTATTTATTATCGGAGTAGTTTTATTTATGTGGTTGTTTAAAATTTCAAGATCAATATGGATACATATTTTTGTTAGATATCAACCTAATAAGATTCGAGAATCAGTAACTAGATAACAGATTAACAATGTATACACATTAAGAAGGAATACGTTTTTATTTATTACTTAATTTTAAAATAGCTTTAAAATGAAAATAGAACAAATTTATACAGGATGTTTAGCACAAGGTGCTTATTACATTCAATCAAATGGTGAAGCAGCAATAGTGGATCCACTAAGAGAAGTAGCACCTTATATAGAACGTGCTTCAAAAGATGGAGTAAAAATTAAGTATATCTTCGAGACACACTTCCATGCTGATTTTGTAAGTGGACATGTTACTTTAGCAGAGAAAACAGGTGCACCAATTATCTATGGACCAAATGCCAATCCCACCTTTGAAGCACATATTGCGAAAGATGGTGAGGAATTTAAAGTGGGCAATATAACAATAAAAGCACTGCACACTCCTGGACATACCATGGAAAGTACCACTTATCTTGTAATTGATGAAAATGGGAAGAACCACGCAATTTTTTCCGGAGACACCTTGTTTTTAGGAGATGTGGGAAGACCGGATTTGGCACAGAAGGCAGGGGATATGACGACCGAAGATTTAGCTGGACATTTGTACGATAGTTTGCGAACTAAAATCATGCCTTTGGAAGATAGCGTAATCGTCTATCCAGCTCATGGTGCGGGCTCAGCTTGCGGTAAAAATATGATGAAGGAAACGGTAGACACACTAGGTAATCAAAAGAAAGTCAACTATGCGTTACGTGCAGACATGACTAAAGAAGAATTGATAAAGGAAGTAACAGATGGTCTTTTACCACCGCCTTCCTATTTTCCGCTCAATGTAAAACTGAATAGAGAAGGATACGAAAGTATTGACAAGGTTTTGGAAAAAGGTATGCATGCATTGTCACCAAAAGCATTTGAATTAGCTGCCAATGAAACAGGTGCAGTTGTATTGGATGTTCGTCATCAAGATGATTTTGAAAATGGGCACATCCCCCGATCTATATTTATTGGTTTAAATGGCAGTTTCGCACCTTGGGTAGGCGCATTAATTAAAGATGTTGCACAACCTATTTTATTAGTAGTTCCGGATGAAAGAATTGAAGAGACCGTCACTCGATTGTCCAGAGTCGGATTTGATAACGTAATTGGTTATTTAAAAGATGGATTCGATGCTTGGAAAAAGGAAGATAGAGCGGTCGATACAGTTCAATCAATTTGTGCGAGAGATTTGGAAAAAATATCGAATGAAAACCCTTCCGCACCCATAGTAGATGTGAGAAGAGCCTCCGAGTATTTATCGGAGCATATCCTTTCTGCAGAAAATTATCCATTGTCCGATTTGAATGAACACCTCTCAAGTTTTCCTATCTATAATAAGACTTATGTTCATTGTGCAGGAGGCTATAGATCCATGATTGCAGCTTCAATTTTGAAATCTAGAGGAATACATAATGTTGTAAATATTAAAGGAGGATTTAAGGCAATCAAGGACACTGATATTTCCGTATCCAATTATGTTTGTCCTACAACTTTGTAAATGTCTATTTAGAAAAATAAAAAAATAATTATGAAAATCACATTTATATTGGCAGTGCTGTTTGGAATAGGTTTCCTGATTTATAATAAAGGAAATAAACTAGATTCATCCAAGTTTGCTGTTATCGAAACGATATCTAAGAAAGATTTAAAGAGCGTCATTTTAAATGATTCTACAATTCAATTAGTAGATGTGCGTAAACAAGTCGAATTTGACAAAGGATTTATTGAACCTGCAATACTAATCGACTATTTCCGTAAAGATTTTGTTACAAAATTTCAAAAATTCGACAAAGATAAGCCAATTTACCTGTATTGTAGAAGTGGGAATAGAAGTGGTAAAGCCGCTAAACTATTGTCTCAAGAAGGATTTACAAAAATATACGATCTAGAAGGTGGATTCTTGAATTGGGAAAGTAAAGATTAGAGATTAATACACAATGTTGTAAATATTAAAAGTGGATTTAAGGTAATCAAGGGCTGATATTTCGGTATCCATCTATGTTTTTGCTACAACTTTATAAGCCTCATCTAATATTAACATTTTAATGTAACAAATGTTACAAAGTGGTTCACAATAGCTACTTACTTTTACAATGTGATAGCATACTAACCATATAATTGAAGGTTATAGAATTAAGAATTAGAGAGAATATCACACCTTAATTTTTTTAGATAGGCACATCTTCGGGTGTGCTTATTTAAATTCTACCCGTAGCGAACCTAATATTCCACATCCAACTTCTTACTTACCGCCCCATCCTTCATCAACAAAGTATACTTTCCCGGTTTCAAAACCAATGGGACTTGACTTGCAGCACTTTTCATTTCAATAATATCAGCCGGCACCGCACTGTCAATATCTTCTCCTTCAGGAAATGCGAAAATCAGGCACGGAAATCCAACACCGTATTTACTAGGCAATACTTTGTGTGGCTTTGCACCCGTTCGGTACAAATAATTCGGACGGGCTTGTTGGTCCCTAATACGAGGCATGAATACTTGCATATCACAGGGCTTAATTTTCTCATTTTTTTGAGCATCAAATTTCTTTAAAACGTAAGCAACATTATTTCTCAAATAAACTTGTGGATTGTTTTGTTTGGTTGTTCTATAAATTGGGTTTTCAAATTCAGGACATTGGTCGCGCATCGTGGTCAGATCAATCGTCAATGGATCACTATTTGAAAATTCTTTAAACCAAGATGCCATTTTTCTACCGTCAATTGAAATTTCTTCAACCCCATCATAGTTAGTAAGGATAATTGTTTTGGTACTGCCATTGGCTTTTGCAATTCGATTGGCATTCATCGCATGCGCCCAATGTAATGCGGATTGTGCGAGTTCAGATTTGCTACTTCCTGCTTGCTTCATTCTTGAAACAATGGATTGCGCTTTCGTCAATTGACCTTTACTTGCTTTATAACTTGTGATGGTATACCCATTTTTTTTAGCAGCTCTTAATAAGTTTCCATAAACGGGTTCTCGAATCAAAAACCCATCTTCGATAACCGGATAACCCAACTCATTTATTTTTGAATCCGTTGCTAAATCTTCAACCATCAAATTTTCAAAACCTGCAGATTTCAATTCAGGTAGCAATTCTTGTAAATAAATTTTTGTTTCAGGTGCATACTTATGCGTATTGATAATGATGAATTTTGACGCTTCGGCTTTCTCCAAAATGTACCGTTTCGCTTGACTGGTTTTGTACATTCGGAAGGTGGAAGCATCTTGTTCATTTAACGCTGGTTTTGGAATGTTAGGATTGCAATGATCACCGGGTTTATACCGACCATTAATAACTTGCAAGTCTTTTTGATCTTTGGTGGAGGAGGAGAATCGATAGGCTTCATTGGCTGAGGAAGCACCTTCTACTGTATTGCTAGTCGGTTTTATTTTATCCATTTCCAACTCAACACGTCTATTTTTTTGGCGACCTTCCGCTGTTTCATTGGAGGCAATTGCATTCGAAGCACCATGACCGATTACTTTCAAACGATCTGATTTTATTCCATTTTGAACTAAGTAGTTTTTAACAGACTTTGCACGGTTTAGCGATAGTGTTTTGTTATGTTCAGAGTCACCTATAATATCTGTATGACCATGTATTTCAACATTGGCAGTGCTATTCTTTTTTAGAATGTTGACTAATTTTTGCAATTCAGGAAACGAACGAGGAAGCAATTCATATTTATCAGTTGCGAAATAAATATTTTCCAACGTGAAAGATTCCTTTCCTTCAATTTTAATTTTTGGTAGGTAAACCTGTGCATCTCTAAGTATGGCTTCAATTCTTACATCATCCACAAAGAAATAACCAACCGTCAAATCTTTAGGATTATCTGGATTGGCAAATTGGCCAAGTGTGATATAGTTGGCATCTTCTTTTAAGGATACAAATCCCGAAATTTTCGCCCATTGATTTGGTATTAATGTAACATTGTTTACACTAAATTGTGGTTTTTTGTTAATAACTGTTTTGCTTCTCTCAAAAATTTTATCTTTAGAAAAATAAATACCAAAGTTTTCTTTCAATTCGAAATTGGTAATCGCTGCACTGGCATATTTGTCGGCAGGAACAATCCAAAATTCAACATAATATTTTGTATTGGCTCTAAGGGTATCAATAGTTCTTACTCGAATATACTCTGACCAAAAGTCACCTTGTGTAACAATGCCTACACTATTTTTTCCAGTATGTGCTTCAACCCGAATTACTTTTTTCGATTTGAATTTTCTAGTAATTAGATCAGTAGATGCTTCATTGGCCGTATCCCACCATTTAATTGCTCTTTGGAAATCTTTATAAGAATCACACAAAGAATTAGGCTCCCAATCGCATTCTTCAAAACTAGGATTTGGGACTAAATTTTGAGAAATAGCATTTTGAAACGAGCATAAAATAAGAAGAAAAAGTAGGTAAATTTTATACATAATTTGATAACGAATTTAATAGACTTTATGTGAACTGGGATTGGTATTACAAACGGAAACGTGCGTTGATGAATGTCGTTTAAAATATCTATTGCCAATTACCTACCTAATTTACAATTTATTTAAGTACCCAAAAATTCACATCATAAAAATGCATTAATTATAGACAACCGATTTTCACGAGATCAATAAATTTGAATTTTGCATAATATCACAAATCCCTTATTATCAAGCATCTATGTGAAGAATTACGTAAATTTATAAAACTGAGCAAATTCCTAATTACGAGAAAACTGATGAACATTCAACAGCTTTTACTATTGTTTTTTCTATTCCAATATTCGATTATTATTGGATATTGTCAATCCGATACGGACGTCAATTCGATTTACCAATCCTATAGTGCCATTGAAAATGATTTCGAAAGATTAGATTCTCTCAAAGTTTTTGTCCATCCAAAAAATGGGGGAGACATGTGGCAATCCATTAAGCTCTTAGAGATGGAGCGCAGCGCCCTGGGGAAGGTTTCCAAAAAACCATTGCAGCATGTACTGCTCAATAATTTATTGTTCAAATGCTACTGGTCCATCAATGAGTATCAAAAAGGAGTCTCTTTTTTGCTTGAAGGAAAGGAGATAGCCAACAAATATAGTGAACGAAATGATGAATGGGAACATGCATTGGCCGAACTTTATTTAGAGACCGCTTTTGTTTATTACTTTAAACAGAAACCTAAAAAAGCATTTGTAAACGCTAATCGTGCTTTAAATAGTTATAAGAAATTAGGTAACAACCGAAAATTAGCAGAAGCTTATTGGAGGTTGGGAATTGCTAAATCACAAATGGGAAAATCTCAAGAAGCATTGGCTTATTATAAAGATGCTGAAAAAATAATTGATCCCAAAAAAGAAGAATCTAATTATTTGCGAGTCCAATATTTGAAATCAATTGAATTGACGATTCAAAATAGGTTTGAAGAGGCGAGAAGAGTTTTGAAAAATATATTACCAAAAATGAAAGCTGCTAACCATACCAATTATGCAGTAGCGCTCGCAAAAATGGGACAAGTTGAAACGCAAATTGGTAATTTAATCCCGGCAAAAAAATATCTAGCGGAGGCAGAAGAATTGAAAATCAATACGAATGATTTAAATGCTAAAGCAATGATTGCTCATCGATATGAAGAATATTATTTAGCAATAGGACAATTTCAAAATGCCTATGATCAATTAGCAATTCGTAAATCGATTGCTGATAGTATCTCACGAAAAAGAGTTCAAGAGGAAACAGTCGCCTTTCAAAATAGATTTAACGAACTCAGCCAACAGCAGCAAATTAAGGATTTAAAGTACGAGCAGGTAATTCAAGAATCTAGATTCAAGAGTTGGTTAGGCATTTTGTCTGGTTTGTTTTTAGCTGCATTGTCATTGTTGGGATTGATAGGGTATAAGAAAGAAAAAAATAGAATGGAGACGTCATTAATTGCCTCAAAAGAAGCGGAAGTGTCAGAAGTTCGAGATCATTTATGTACATCTATAACAAATAAATTACGTACGCCACTTGCTTTTATTATGAGCCAGTTGGATGATCTCAAAAATGAACCGCTAAGTAATCATGCCACCTTATTAGTTGATTCTTCTCAAAAAAGTACCAGTCGATTGCTACATCAAGTCAACCAATTAATGGATTTAAAACAACTGGAAGCAGAAACGATGACAGCAAAAGAAGTAGAAGGTGATTTGATATTGTTTCTGAAAGAATACTTAGCTCGATTCAAGTCTAGTGCGCTGGGTAAAGATTTTATTTGGAAGGTAGATTTCGAACAAGAAAGCTTTTTATGCAAACTTGATTTTGAAAAACTAAACGCTATTCTTACTAATTTGATGTCCAATGCCATCAACTATTGCCCAATAGGATCCGAAATAAAGCTTACTTTTAGTCAAAAACGTGATTTTGTTGTTATAAAAATAGAAGATAACGGACCGGGCATTGAACCAGCACATCAAGAAGATATTTTCAATTGGTACTATCGTGCTAAAAATAATAGTCAAGATGTAGCAAGTAGTTCAGGAGTTGGGTTGGCTTTATCAAAGGAATTGGCAGAATTGATGAAAGGAACAATAGCACTAACTTCGAAAGTAAACGAAGGAAGTCAAATCGTATTGAGAATTCCTTTTAAGAAAGTAGACGAAACTAATTATACCAAAGTAGACAATGTCATTTTGCCTATCGGGAACGGAAAAGAAGGGTACGTCAAGAGCGTGGTGAAAGATTCACTTTCTAAATTACTGTTGGTTGAGGATCAACTTGATTTGTCTAAACATATAGAGCGTATTTTATCAAATGATTATGAGGTGATTTCTTTTCCTACTGCATCCGCTGCAGAATCTTGGGCGATGGAAAATATTCCTGATCTTATTTTGACAGATTTGACCTTGCCAGATATGTCTGGATTTGAATTATCTAAATCCTTAAAAAGTAATATGCTTACGGATCACATTCCGATTATAGTATTAAATGCACGTGCAGATGAAAGGGATAAGCATCAAAATATGGAAGCCAATGTAGATGCTTTTTTAACCAAGCCTTTTAAAGCGGAAGAATTACTTATTAGTTTGAATAACTTGATAGAAGATCGAAAAGAAGAAAGAGAAAAGTTTCTAAGAGCGGATGCTGACCAGGAAAAAATAATTCAGACCAATCCATTTCTAGTTAACTTTTATAAATTGCTTACTGAAAATTATTCGGATCATAAATTTGATGTGGAAGTTTGTGCAAATTTAATGTACATCAGTCGTATGCAGTTGTCCAAGAAAACAGCAGTACTGATTAATGACACACCAAGTTCAATTATTAATAAATATAGAGTTAAAAAATCTTCTGAATTGTTGGAGCAATCTGAGCTTTCCATCGATGAAATCGCATATCAATGTGGATTTTTAAGTCCAGAACATTTCAGCACTATTTACAAGGAAATTCACAACCAAAGTCCCAAGAAGTATCGCTCTACGCTTTCCTAAATCAAAATTTTCTCTCATCAATCATTCCAATTTTATAGCAGTCCGCAGCACTACCTATTTTTTTAGCTATCTTCTTTTGGATTTAGCGATCAACGAACGCTAATAAGACCGTCCAATTTTTCACCAAAACTATCTTCATACTGACTTAGCAGCAGAATCTTCTGCACTATTTTACACGCGTTGTTTATATTTTTATTATCTAGTGGATTCGAACAAATGATTCCACTTTTTTTTGATGGTCAGCCAACCTATAGGTGGTCATTTTCGTTTCATAATAAAGAATATTGTATTAAATCAAATTTAATGAAAAATCTACTCTGGCTATTGCCTTTCCTATTATGTGCTTGCTTGACACCTGAATCTAGCAATGATTTTGAGGAAACTGGAATGCGACCAATTTACTTGCAAGGAGAAGCGTGGGATGCCATCTCAATTCAGGAAGCGCAGCCGATTAAAAATCTTGGAAAAATCTACTACAAAGACAATCATATCTATGTAAATGAAGTCAACAAAGGCATTCATGTCATTGACAATAATGATCCTTACAATCCGGTCCCATTAAAGTTTATCAAAATATGGGGAAGCAAAGATATTGCAATTCAAGGCAATATTTTATATGCAGACAATTTGACAGACTTGGTTGCAGTCGATATAAGTGATCTAAATAACATTGTAGTTACAAAAAGAGTGACAGAGTTATATGGTTTAGAGCAATCTTCTTATCCTGAAAATTATCAAGGTTATTTTGAATGTGTAGATCCCACTAAAGGAACCGTTATTGGTTGGGAAGAAGCAGAACTTTTTTCACCTGAGTGTTTTAGATAATTTCTTAAAATAAAAGACAGATGAAGTTTAATATATTATATTTTGTAAAATTGTTGTTATTAATTAGTGTTGTCCAGCTAGTTGGTTGTGCTCAGAATTTAAATGATTCAGCTCCGGCTACTGCAGCGGGAATTGCGGGCTCTTATGCGAGATTTATCATCGTTGATAATTTCCTTTACATCGTTGATAATACCTCTATTCAGACATTTGATATTTCAGATGCCGAAGATCCGACCAGAGTGGAGCAGAGCGAAATTGGATCCAAGATTGAATCGATTTTTCATCTAGATGGAAACTTATTTATCGGTGCTGGATCAGGGCTATTTTTATATAGTATCAAAGAAAATGGGATCCCTGAAAAGGTAGCGGATGTACCACACAATTTTCCGATTCCGCCATGTGATCCTGTGGTTGCCAATGCTACAAATGCATATGTCACGTTAAATACCTCTACTTGGAGATGCACTTGGTGTTGGAATCCCGAAGAATTTAATGTGTTGAAAGTTTTTGATATCAATAATATTGAAGACCCACAATTAATTGCAGAATACCCAATGGAAAATCCGAAAGGAGTCGGATTGGATGGTGATTATTTATTCTTGTGTGATGACACAGCAGGTCTGAAAGTATTAGATGTTTCTAATCCTGAAGAAGTAGTTGAAATTCATCACTTTAATAATTTCACCGCTTATGATGTGATTCCTTTAGGTGGTTTATTAATTGTTGTTGGACCAGAAAATGTATATCAATTTGACTATACCGATATGGACAACATGACCTTGATTTCAACCATTCCAATTCAAGTGTAAATTCAATGAGATATTTTGTAATTGTGTTGTTTTTTGTATTTTCTAACAACACACTGACTGCACAAGTAGATAAAACAACTACGGATGATATAGCCATCGAAACGGAAAGACCTAACTTGATATTAAAATGGTCGCCCTCTCCTTTGGTTAGTTTTACAGCTCCTTCGATGCAATTTTCTGTAGAATATCCAATTGGTAAAAAGACACAACGATTCTATTTGGAACATGATGTGGGATTGGTTTTTGCACATCCAAATTACTCAGAAGAAAACAATAATGGTTTTAGGTTTGGAACCAGATTCAAATGTTATTTCAGAGATATGAATGAAACCTTTGACAACTTTTATGTCAGTATCATGGGAAGATTCATTCAGCGAAATGAAAAAGGAAGTCAGTTTTTTGAAAGAGCAGGCGGTGCTTATCAACAACGATTCGATTTCACCAGACAAAATAAATATGCTTCAGGCTATTTAGAGTTAGGATATTTTGGGAGATTTGGAGAGGAGAGCAGATTGACTTTTGAAATATTTGCAGGTGGTGGCTTACTGTACATTACAGACACATATAAGAATGTGCCGGATGATGCAGCACCAATCGTTGGACGAGGATTATTTGAAAGAAGAAGAAACCAAGCACTCCCAAGCATAATAATGGTGTTTAAATTCGGTTATATACTAAAATAACCAAGGTCCAAATGGTCAAAGCTCTTTTACATATTTTCATTATTTCAGTATTTTCAATAACAATTCAAATACAAAATAATTATCTGTTGGCAAATAGCAATTCCAATAACTCAACTATCTATTTATTGGCTGGTCAAGGAGCTGATCATCGATTGTTCAAGAATTTGCAATTTCAAGAAAACTACAAAATCCAGCACATCAATTACACCATCCCTGAAAAAGGTATGACAATGGGAGCGTACGCAAAAGAATTGTCCAAGCAAATAGATACGACACAACCGTTTATATTAATTGGCACTTCACTCGGGGGTATGTTGGCAACTGAAATGACTGAATTTCTCAACCCGGAAAAAGTAATCATCATCGCCAGTGCAAAATCCAGCGCTGAATTACCATTTAGATATCGCTTTCAAAAGAAGATTCCAATTTATAAATTAGTCACTCCCAAAATGGCTTGGCTAGGTGCTTTCGTCATGCAACCACTGGTAGAGCCAGATCGCCGAAAAGAAAATGAAACGTTCAAACAAATGTTAAAAGACAAAGATCCCCTTTTTCTGAGCAGAACCATTCACATGATCATTAATTGGGAACGAACGACGCATTCTGAAGACATCATTCACATTCATGGTAATAAAGATCACACCATTCCAATCAGAAAAGTGAAATATGATCACTTGATCGAAAATGGTTCTCATATGATGACGCTGACTCGTGGGGAAGAGTTGAGCGCTTTGATTGGTGGGTTGTTGTAGAGAATCACCGACCCGATATCCTAATAAAATTCACCGACAACTTAGGAACACGAATATCCTTCAAAGAACCCAAAGGTCGATACCCACTAGCTTTCAAGCGAGATTGATCCGTATACGATTTCCCTTTAATTGAATTCATGCTAACAACAGGATTCCGAATGCCATGATTATTAATAGAGAGCGGAACATCTTGGTCAGATCGATTGACAACGAAAATAATGATATCACCATCCGCATTCGTAGTAGCAATATAATTTAAAGGTTTGTATTGAAAATTAGTTTCATTAGATTTCCAAAAAGTGAGATTGCTGATGTCAATATCGAAAATTTTGTTCTTTGCAAAATCATCAGTAGCACAAATAATCTGCGTCCCTAATTCTTCAGCCACTAATTTATGGACAGCAAACACTGTTTTTTCTCCCACAATTTTTCCTGCACTATTAATGTCGAAAAGCAAGTTATCAGAAATTTCATTTTGACCATCTTGAAAATGATAGAATGCAAAATTCACCGCCATGTTCATGTCATGTTTTAATGCAGCAATCATATTGTCAGCCGTATAAATTCCTTCAGAAATACTATGCGTCAAATTGCTACGTACTTGTTGATTCAAATGAGAGTAATATTCAGAATTACCTAGCTTGATTTCCTTCTTTGTCACGCGTTTGATGATGGCTTGTTGTTGATCCAACCGCTTATCAAGATTCCAGGAAGTTTGAGCTAAATACAATTTTGCCATTTCTTCATCAGAATAAGGAACACCCGTATTTGGATTGTTAAGTCGAGTGCCATATTCGCCACCTGGATGAATAATCGGGTAACTAGGGTAGCTATGATAAATCACAAAATCTATGTAATCTAACAATTGTTTTCCAGGATAGTTTGGATTAGTACCAGTGAGTAAGGTTTCTAAATTTTCATGACCGTTATTGTGATTCGGATCGTTCCATGCCCAGAAACTATTGGTAGTTCCAACAACTCCAATTTTTACATGGTTACCTCCATTTTTATCCAACCATTGACGAAGTTGATAGGCAAAATCCAACGCATGATGCGCATACTCTTTTCTGTTTTTTGACTTGGATGGATACTCAACACAATTACCATTTATGTCAATGCCGAAATAATTTCTGTTGCCTTTGATGTACGGTTCTGAAACTTCATTGCCAAGTTCTAAAAATTGAAGACGGGATAAATCGCCATTATACAATCTTTTTATTTCTTTCACCATCGAAACTGCTTCTTGTGGTGTGCCAGAACTAAAGTTGACCGTCACCGTCAAATCGGCATCCATTGATTTGGCTTCCGTCGTGTAATATTTTAAATCATCGTACTGACCATAATTCGATGAGCCTCCTGTTTTGTTGCTAATTTTTCCTTTATAGTCCGCCCAATGGTAACCTAAATAATCCGAGTTTTCAAAATAAATAAATGGATCATGAGGACCAGCTGCTTTTGTCGGATCTGCATAAACCCGATAAATTTGTCCATTCCCAAATACATCCTTGGTGGTACTTTTTGCAAGAATTTCATTTCTGCAAACATTCACTACTTCCTTAAAATTTTCTCTGGTTGGATTGCTGAATTCTTTTTCTTGCATCGTAGAAATCATCCCATCAATTTGATTGCCACCTAAGCGATACAACTTTTTTCGATTACCAAATTGTGGTTGAATTTGCCGGTACCGATTCAGCATCTCAGAAAACCAATCGGAATAACTGGAATTCGATAGATCTTTCGGATTTCTGACTTGCGCAAAAATATGATTGCGTTGGATACCAATTATGTAACTACTTGGAGTTTTCGATTCTATGTTGTTAGGTTCCAGGAAAATTGTTCCTTGTGCATTTACTTGATTTATAAAAAATAAAGGAGTAGCCATCCAAATTAGAAATGACAGTAAATGGAAGAGCATAGAATTTGCAATAGTTTTCAAATAAAAATTATTTAGCCAAAAATTTAGGAATAGACCCATTAATAAAAAAGTGTTACTTAATGATGGAATGACGTTAAGAGAAAATTAGTTCTAGTATAGATAACTTATATAAAACGCAGGCTAACCTCAAGAGCGTACACCAAAATCAATTTTTTTTGCATCTCTTTTAAAATTGTATGATTGAAAATTTCAATGTTAAATTTTTCAAAGTGCATACCTAACTAATTTATTGTAAAGTTAATTTAATAACAGCTATCTAAAACACCTCCGTATGAAAAAATTCAACTTACTACTATTTATTTCCGTTTTCTCTTTTTCAATTTCATTTGGTCAAAATCATATTTATAACAAAACTTTTGGTGGCGCTAATATAGATGATGCCCGAGGTATGATTTTAAGTGATGATGGCAATATTGTTTTTACAGGAATCGATAAGAGTACCAAAGATCCAGAAGGGGATACGTATTTGTCAAAAATGAGTCCTTCTGGTCATATTATTTGGAAAAAATATTTTGGAATGGGTGGAATGGATTGCGGAAATGCCGTGATCAGAACACAAGATGGAGGCTATTTAGTCATCGGTGATTTGAAAAATGAAGCGCTAAATATAGATGAAGGTTTTGCAACCAAGACCAATGCAAATGGGGAATTGGAATGGCAAAGTTACATTGTAAGTTCTGAAAAGAATTCATTTGTAGATGTGGTTCAGGGTATTGATGGTACTTTTTATTTGACTGGAAAAAGTGTGGATCCAATTACGGATTTGGAAAATGTACTGATTGCCAATTTATCTCAATCCGGTGAAACATTGTTATTGAAAACGATTTCCAGTAATCAAAGTTCTTTTGGAAACAAGATTATCAATTCGGGAGATGGTGAATTTATTATTTGTGGATTCAAACAACATTCCAAAACTAAGAATGAAGAAATGTTTGTGATGAAAGTAAATGGAAATGGAGAAGTTCAATGGAAAAATAGAGCAGCCACTTTGGATCACGAACAAGCTGCTTCCGTCATCATCAATCAGGAAGGAAACATCATCGTTGCAGGTGGTCACTCAGTTGAAAGAAATGGAGGTGAGTTTTTAGAAATGAGAGTTTATGAATACACACCTGGTGGTAGATTGTATAATACTGAATCGCTGCTTAAAGAAAGTGGAGAAGGCTATTTATATGATTTGATTGCTACAGAAGATGGATATGTGTTTTCTGGCATTTACAAAAAACATGAATCGGGACAAGGCAATGCAACGGTAATTGAAACAGATGAAAATTTTGGAATACTAAACGTAAAAGAGTCGAACACCGAATTTGAAAGTTTTGCTAAAAATTTATTGGTGACCAATGAAGGTGAAATTTATATATCTGGTGTTGCTAATTATGGCGAAAATTCATCAGATGCAATGATTAGTAAATGGGGATTCGATTCGTCAATGGAAGAAGAAGAAGAAATGGTCGAAACCAATTTGATAAAATCTGTGGTTTCTCCTAATCCATTTTATGCTCATACTTTGTTATCGATCGATACTGAGGTGGAGGACAAAATGATACGAATTTTTGACATCAATGGCAATTTGCAAAAAGAATTATCCTTTTACGGAAAAGAGTTGTTATTGAAAAGAGAAAATAAAAATGATTTACCTACTGGTATTTATATTTATCACATTACCGATTCGTTTGGAAATGTTTTGAGTACTGGGAAAATGCAGGTAATCGATCAGGCGTAGGTTGATAATTAGACTAATTAAGTTTGTCATAGTTTTAATAGAAAAGTGGGTAACGTAAAAATGTTGCTCACTTTTTTTATGAAACTAGATTTCTTAAAAGGATTAATATTAATTCAAGCATACAGATTGTATTATATAATCGCGCTGGCTTGTACTACAAAAGGGCTTGCAAATAATATGGAGGAAAAATTTTCAAAGGTCAAGGCGGAAAACGCAAGTATCCCCTTTGGGCTATCGAGCCTGCCTGGCTGCGCCAAGCAGACAGGGCTTT
>CALFWW010000211.1 GCA_937928575.1 uncultured Saprospiraceae bacterium
ACGAATTCAGCCATTTAAGGTATCGCAAGTTAATATAAAACATTTTTATATGCACTGCCAATCCATATAAAATTCAAACGATACAACGAAATTTAAAATTATTTTTCTTATTAGTGATAACATTTTTATTTATTCGACATATATAATTGACAGTAAATTTTTGAAACGAAAAATCAATTACTATGAAAAAGTTTAAAGTTTTATTTTACGCCCTCTGTATTTCAACTTTTATGTTCTCTTGTTCTTCACAAAAATCGGGGTGTTATTCATTCACCATGAATGAAATTAATATTGATGAAAATACAGTTGACTGCAAAAACTCTAACAACTTGTTTTCAGAGGACGATAATTTTCACTCGAAAAGTGTTAAAGTAAGATAATATTAAAAAAACTTGACATCCAATTTAGCTTGCATAATGAGTCATGATTTATTTCATGGCTCTTTTTAAATTTCCTTTAAAGACCCCGCTTATAAAGAGAATATTAGAAATATTAATTCATAAAAATAAAACAAGAAGAATGGAAAAGATGAAATTAATCAAATTACTGACAGAATGGGAAGCTCAATTGCTTTCAGAATATTCCAAAATATATGATGTTAATAATTCGGAAGACGGTATAAATGACTTGTCAAACCCATTTGTTACAAGTTCAGAATTAAAGAAGAAAGCTTTCAATAATGAGATTGAGGGAAGTGCAAAGATGCAATTGTTGTTATACAAGGCTAAAAATAAAGTGTATCTCTCTTAGAGATTAGAAACTAAAATAGTGAAGGGTGATGCTCTAAACAAATAAATCCAATATTATCATCCCACCCAACAAAACACTTGCAACTCCATTCGTAGTAAAGAACGCTAGATTTACTCTTTTCAAGTCATCTGCTTTAACCAACGTATGTTGATAAAATAGCAATCCAATAAATACAAAAGTACCTACCCAAAGTAAAATGTTGAAATGAGAGTAGGTGCTATACAACGCATAACTTGCTGAAAAAATAAGGATAGCACAAAGGACGTGAAGAAAAGTAGACAAATACAACGCATTTTTCGTACCCATCAAAACAGGGATCGAGTGCAAATCTAAAGATCGGTCAAAAGCTTCATCTTGCAGCGCATAAATAATATCAAAACCCGAAACCCACAACAATACACTTGCTGAATATAATAATGGAATTAAGTCGAAACTGCCACCCGCTGCCAAATAAGCTCCTATTGGTGCAAGCGATAAACCGAGTCCTAAAACGAAGTGACATAAGGCGGTAAATCGTTTTGTATAACTATAAAATAGTACCACCAGTAAAGCAACAGGAGATAGCAAGAGGCATAATGGATTGATAAAATAAGTAGTGCCAACAAATGCCAAACAATTAATGATGACAAATAGCAATGCTGCGTTTGGGGAAATGACGCCACTGGGAATTTCTCTTACAGCTGTTCTGGGATTTTTTAAGTCAATGTCTCTATCCAAATATCGATTGAAACCCATGGCCGCACTTCTCGCAAATACCATACATAACAATACCAGTCCCAATTTAGTCCAATCAAAAGAAATATTCGTTTGTAAGGTGGCAATGAAAAATCCAATCAATGCAAATGGTAATGCAAAAATGGTATGACTGAATTTTACAAGAGACAAATAGGATTTCATGTACTAAAGATTACAAAGATGTAACAAAAAAAGCCTGTACTTGTTGTCATTTCGAGCTTGTCGAGAAAAACAATGTACAGGCTTTTTAGTTGTTGTAAACTAATTAATATTAGTTTGAAGCAGCTGGAGGTGTGATCGTAGGCTTAGCAGCAGGTGTTGCCGGCTTGTTTGGATCTGGCGTTACGTCTCCTTTAATCGTCAAGAATGACTGAGTAGGATTTGTATTCGCAGTGATCGTCACACGCTTACTTTGCTTATTTTTCTTATTCTTCGAGTTAAACTCAACTAAGATTTCTCCTTTTTCTCCTGGTGCAATTGGATCTTTTGGCCACTTAGGAACTGTACATCCACAGCTACCTTTTGCGTTGCTAATGATCAATGGCTCTTCACCAGTGTTTGTAAATTTATAAACGTGAGAAACTTTTTCTCCTTCATCGATCGTACCGAAATCAAATTCAGTTTCAGCAAAACTCATTGTAGTCGTTGGACCAGTTGGAACAGGAGGAGTTGCAGGATTTGCAGCGTTGGCTGCATTTGCAGCAGTTGCCATAGCATTATTTGCATCAGCAGTAACAGAATTTGTAGTAGATGTCAAGCTCTCACGAGCTGCAGCAGTTGCATCCGTACCATCACTTCCACAGCTTACAAAGAAACAAGCCATCGCAGCAAAAGCAAAAATACTCAATGCAGTGTTTTTGAAATTTTTTAATAAATTCATTTGAAATGTTTTTAAAATTTTAAAATTTATGCGCAAAAATAGTCATTCTGGTATAATGACCTAAATAAACACGTTACAAATGTAAAGTTGTTTAGGGTTCCTCTCTGTTAATGAGATTTCAATATTTGTTAATGAGCTGTTAATGACTTATAAAGTCTTGAAATTCAGCAGTTTCCATTGCGTTCAAACAACTTACTTTGGTTAAGCCTCCTTTTCTAGCTGCTATCGTTCCGAAATGCATATGTAAGATCCCTTCTTTTGAATGTGCATCGGGATTGATTGCGATTTTTACATCTTTACTCATGCAATATGGAATCCATCTCCAATCTATATCTAATCTATACGGGTTGGCATTTAATTCTATCGATACACCATTTTTACTACAAGCATCAATTACTTTTTTGTGATCAATCGGATAGCCTTCTCTTGCCAACAATAATCTACCAGTCGGATGTCCTAAAATCTTGGTGTATGGATTTTCAATAGCAGTAATCAATCTGGCAGTTGCTTTTTCCTTGTCCATTTTCAAATTAGTGTGGACAGATGCAATCACAAAATCGAACTGCTTTAATATTTCTTCTTCATAATCTAAAGAACCATCATTTAAAATATCA
>CALFWW010000212.1 GCA_937928575.1 uncultured Saprospiraceae bacterium
GTACTTTTGCAATGCAAGCCAGCGCGGTAACTAAGGCTATGTTTACGTTTTTCGCCTTAATCTCAATAAATTTTTCCTCCATATAATTTGCAAGCCCTTTTGTAGTACAAGCCAGCGCCATTTTAGAATACAATCTGTATAAATCTTTGTAAATAGTGTAATACACTTAATCATATTCAAAACTTATACCGAGTGTTCATTCAATATCATTCAGTTACACACAATGGAAAATGTATATTTATAATTATATGACTATCAATTATTTACAACATATATTATAAAAATATTGACAGCAGGAAAAGTGACAGTCAATAAAATTGAATTAAAATTTTCGATCCATATATTTGTTTAGTTTTTAGCTTTCTCCCCAAAATGTTTCGAGTATATTGTGACTTGAATGTCAAAGATCTAAAAATGTGAACCACTAGATGAAAGTATGATTGAAGTAAATAATATTGGTTTTTCTTACCTGATTTCTTCTCAAAAAATTTTGAACGGAATTTCTTTTAAAATTCATCAAGGTGAAATTTTCGGATTTCTTGGTCCCTCTGGTGCTGGAAAAAGCACCACCCAAAAAATACTCTACAAAATACTTCATGGCTATACTGGAGAAATAAAAATTGCCAAAAAACCACTACATGATTGGGACAAAAGCTATCTAGAAAAAATTGGTGTCGGCTTTGAATTCCCCAATCATTACTTAAAATTAACTGGTCGAGAAAATCTACAACTCTTTGGTTCTTTCTATAATGCTAACAAGCTAAAACCGATTCCAGAATTATTCGAATTAGTAGGAATCCAAGATGCAATAGATAAAAAGGTTGCAACATATTCAAAAGGAATGAAAATGCGATTAAATTTCATACGTGCTATTATGCATGAGCCGGATATTTTATTTTTTGATGAACCAACTGCCGGATTAGATCCAGGTAATGCACACAAAATCAAAATGTATATCAAGCAATTGAAGGAACAAGGAAAAACCATTTTCATCACTACACACAATATGAATACAGCAGATGAATTGTGCGATCGCGTTTCATTCATCAACGAGGGCACGCTTCAGATTACAGACACACCACAAGCACTCAAAAGCAGACATGGAAAACACACTGTTAGCGTTTTACTAAAAAATAAAATGCAACAAGAATTTCCATTGAAAAATCTTGGAACGAATCCTGAGTTCCTCTCTTTTATCAACTCACAAGAAGTTGAAAAAATACAAACAATGGAAGCAACCTTAGAAGAAGTATTTTTAAAAGTAACTGGAAAAACATTGAACTAGTGACTGAATTTCTATTGCAAATAAAATGGCAGTTTATATTGTTAGCCAAAAACAATATAATTACAATAAGTTTTGTGGTAACTTTTTTTTATGCATTGATTTTCTATTTCTTCAAAGACATAGAGGCCGTCGACAAAGTCCTAACACTCTTAATTCTTAATGACCCTGCGATTATCGGTATGGCATTTATCGGAATCATAATTTTATTGGAAAGGAAACAAAACGTATTGGATGCCCTTTTTGTCACCCCTATCAATCCGCATATTTATTTACTCAGTAGAGTTTTTTCCTTATCAACAATTGGTTGGTTATGTGCTTTAGGAATGGCTGTTGCAGCTGTGGGAAGTTCTATCCAGTTCTTTCACTTTTCAATAGGTGTTTTCGCAATTTGTATGTTATGTTGTTTCGCCGGAATTTATATTGTTTCATTCAATGATGAATTTATGAAGTTTTTATTGTGGACCATACCAACCTTACTCATCTTTGTAAATATCCCGCTACTAAAATATTTTGATATTGTTCATTGGAAATGGTTAGATTTTACACCCGTGATGGGTAGCTTATTTTTGATTGATAATTCATTTTCCATTCATCCAAATTTTAGTGAAATAATCTGGGGTTATCTATCCATACTGATCTGGATACCAATCGTATATTTTCTAGTTTTCAAAACTTTCAGCAATCGAGTTATCAATACGTAGTTCATGCAACAGATTTTAAAAATATCAATAGCGGATTTTTGGTTGATCTTTCGGGATGCTTCCTTAAAAACATTTTTATTTTTACCGCTCCTGATATTCTTTGTCATTTTGTGGGCACTGCCAGCACTGATAAAAGCATTTCCGATTGTTGCAGATTATAAAAAATACATTCTTATCGTTTCGACCATTCAACTAACGCAAATGTTCGGTTTTATCTATGGAATGATGTTGGTTGATGAAAAAGAAACGGGTGTTGCAAAAGTATATGGAATACTTCCTGTCAATAAAATAGGTTTTATAATTGGAAGATTTTTCATGCCCATAATCATAACTATCTTACTCACTTTTTTACTACTCCTTGTGCAACCATTTTACAATTTAGCCAGTTTTCCTTGTCTTATTTTCTCAATACTTAGCGGACTTTTAGTACCAGTTTATGCAATCGGAGTTTCATTGTTATCAAAAAATAGAATTGAAGGATTGGTTTGGGTCAAAGTCATGAACTTAATCATAGTACTACCTATAGTAGCTTTCTTTGTACCAAAAAACATCAGTTATTTTTTTAGTGTGTTTCCAACCTATTGGTTGTATCTTGGCTTAGACCAAATGATTTTCAATCAATACTTTATGATAAATTGGGCAGCAGGATTTCTATACCTATTAATTTTATTGACACTTTTCAGTCTTCAATTTACTAAGAAGCATTATGAGTAAAACTCATTTAATTTTTGGTATTTTCACAATAAAAAAAGTATGGACAAGTTTTTACAAGCTGCAATTGCTGAAGCAAAAAAAGGACTGGCAGAAGGAGGAATACCAATCGGATCGGTTATTGTTCACAACGGTAAAATCATCGGAAGAGGCCACAATAAACGCGTGCAAGAAGGAAGTGTCGTATTGCATGGAGAAATGGATGCACTTGAAAATGCTGGAAGACAATCCGCAAAGGTATATCAAGAATGCACCTTATATACAACCCTTTCTCCCTGCTCCATGTGCTCAGGAACCATTTTACTTTATGGAATTCCAAAAGTGATTATCGGAGAAAATAAAACTTTTATGGGTGAGGAAGAACATCTCAAAAGTCGTGGCGTCCAAGTCGAAGTAGTTCACAATCAAGAATGTATCGAAATGATGGAATCTTTCATCAAAAATAAACCTGCGCTTTGGAATGAAGATATCGGAGTTTTGAGTGTGGAGTGATGAGTTATGAGTGTTGAGCGTTGAGTGGCTTCTCGTCCTGCTTAATGATAAGAGAAGCCACTCATAACTCTGCACTCATCACTCATCACTTTAATTCTTAAACCTCCAATTCTCGTCTTTGAAAAAAGTTGTATCTTTACACCCGCCCAATTTTAAAAAATATCAAACAAACGAATATGAAGAAAACGGACAGTTACTACATGGAAAAAGCGATTGAGCTCTCATCAAAAGGAATGAATTCAAATGCTGGAGGCCCTTTTGGTTGTGTCATCGTGGATAAAAAAGGAAAAATCGTCGGTCAAGGATTTAATCGAGTTACTTCTACCAATGATCCTACCGCACACGCCGAAGTGGTGGCCATCAGAGATGCTTGTAAAAATTTGAAGTCTTTTCAATTAGATGATTGCACGATTTATACTTCTTGTGAGCCTTGCCCAATGTGTCTTGGCGCAATCTACTGGGCCCGTCCAAAGAAAATCTTTTACGGATGTAGTCGTGAAGATGCTGCCGATATCGGCTTCGATGATGACTTCATTTATGATGAAATCGCAGTTGACTTGAAAGACAGAAAAATCAAAACCAAACAGCTAGGTCAAAAGAAAGCCATCAAAGTATTTCAAGACTGGGATAGCAAAAATAATAAGACGGAATATTAGCGGGTATTTCCAAGCCCTTTCAAGGCTAGCCAAGCTACAAACCATGCTAGACTTCAAAGGGCTATACCAAAAATAAGATAAACATGATCAAATTTATTCTAAACAACGAACTCATAGAAACCGATGCACCTTCCGGAACTGCAATGTTGGATTTTATCAGAAAGAATCAACAATTAAAAGGAGCAAAACTAGTCTGTAAGGAAGGAGAATGTGGTGCTTGCTCTGCAATGGTCGGTCAATTGATCAACGGAAAAGTAGCGTATCAATCTATGACTTCTTGTATCATGCCATTAATAAATGCAAATGGGAAGCACATTGTTACAGTTGAAGGATTTAATATGAATAAATTATCTCCGGTCCAACAAGCATTGGTAGATACTTATGGATCTCAATGTGGATTTTGTACTCCTGGTTTTGTGGTATCGATGTCAGGATATTTATTATCAAATTCGCAACTAACAAAAGAAGGAATCATAGAAAGTATGGACGGGAATATCTGTCGTTGTACTGGTTATAAATCCATCGAGAGAGCTGCAGATATTATTCTAAAAAAAGCAAAACGAGATTTCAAAAAAGTTTCTGTGAATGCATTGGCAGATAAAGGATACCTCCCAAGTTATTTCAAAACGATCCCAAAGCGTTTGGCTGCTATCAAAATTGCAAAAACTAAAAACGCAAAAGGAGTAAAATTAGGAGGTGGTTCAGATTTATATGTTCAGAAGCCATGGGAGATGTATGAAAAAAATGCCGTAGCTGTTTACGATAATCCTGCAATGAATAAAATCACTGTCAAGAATGGGGTCTTTGAATTTGGTGCTGCATTGACAATGGGTGACTTATATCGCTCTCCTGAATTTAACAAAGCAATTCCGAATGATGGTCATATGTTCAAATTATTATCTTCTACTCAAATTCGCAATATGTCCACCATCGGAGGAAATCTAATCAATGCTTCCCCAATCGGTGATTTCACATGTATCTTGTTAGGACTGGATGCCTCCATCGTTTTGAATAAAAATGGAAAAAGAAGAACCGTTGCATTGAATACCTTTTATAAAGGTTACAAAAAAATGGAGATTAAAAAAGAGGAGATTTTGGAAAAAGTTAAATTCAAAATTCCATCAAAGAACACTACTTTCCATTTTGAAAAAGTGAGCCAAAGAAAATACTTAGATATTGCAACTGTCAATTTCTCGTCTAGCATCACTTTGGATAAAAGTAAAAAAATCAAAGACATTCACCTTGCTGTCGGTGGAGTTGGCCCCATACCAATGTATTTGCATACAACAGTCAAATTCTTGAAAAACAAGGAAATGTCAAGTGATACCATAGATGATGCAATTGAAGTGTTACAAAATGAAATCACACCGATCAGCGATACAAGAGGAAGTGCGGATTATAAAAGATTGGTTGCAAGACAATTATTCTTAGCCCAATTCCTAAATCTCGATGCAAACATTTATGATGTCAAAAAATTAGTAGGCGCATGGTAAAGAATCTAAACAAAACGAAAAAAGATAAATCATTGAATATTGATTCGCCACTTCACGTTACGGGTCGTACGAAATATGTCGATGATATTCCAGAATTATCAGGAACCCTTTTCGCCAAAGTATTTTACTCGTCTATTGCACATGGAAAAATAACAAGGCTCGATATTTCGAAAGCAGCAGCAATGGAAGGCGTTGTCAAAGTGGTGACTTGTGAAGATATTCCGGGTGAAAATCAAGTCGGTGGTATCATTGCAGATGAACCTTTATTGGCAGATGGACTAGTAGATTTTATTGGTCAACCGATTGTTATGATACTGGCAACTGAAGAAATCATTGCAAGAAAAGCACTGAAATTAATCGAAGTAAAATTTAAGCCACTCAAAGTAATTGTCGATCCACGAGAGGCGCATAAAAAAGGAAGCTTATTAAGTGATCCACGTCATTTCCAAATGGGTGATATAAAGAAAGCTTTTAAGAAAGCGAAGTATATTTTTGAAGGAGAAGCAGATTCTGGAGGACAAGAACATGTCTATCTAGAACCTCAAGGTGCTTATGCGATTCCAAAAAATAACGACTGCATTCAGGTTATTAGTTCGACTCAAGGTCCTACTGCTGTACAAAGAACTATTGCACGTGCACTCGGTGTTTCAATGAATGAAATTGAAGTGGATGTCAATCGTATTGGTGGTGGTTTTGGTGGAAAGGAAGATCAAGCATCCATGTGGGCAACTTTTTGTGCATTGGGTACTTACTTAACTAAAAAACCTGTCAAATATATTCTCGATCGACACGAAGATTTGCAAATGACCGGAAAGCGTCATCCTTATCGTAGTGATTACAAAATCGGATTAGATAAGGATTTAAAAATCGTTGCATTTGAAGGGAATTATTTTCAAAATGGTGGTGCAGCAGCGGACCTATCCCCTGCTGTCTTGGAGCGTACTTTATTTCATGCCACCAATAGTTATTATGTGCCAAACGTAGATGTAAATGCGTATCCTTGTCGCACCAATTTGCATCCACATACTGCTTTTAGAGGATTCGGAGGACCACAAGGAATGTTTGTTATTGAATGTGCGATTCATCATGCAGCAAGAGCTCTGGGTGTTCCTGCCAATAAAATTCAAGAGAAAAATTTACTTATTAATAACAATGAGTTTTCGTACGGACAGAAAGTACAAGATTGTGAAGCGAAAAACACCTGGAATCAAGCCAAGAAGAAATTTGATTTTGCGAAGTTGAAAAAAGAAGTTGCTGCTTACAACAAAGCCAATAAATATTCTAAAAAAGGAATTGCATTCATGCCCATCTGTTTTGGGATTTCGTTCACCAACACCATGATGAATAATGCACGTGCATTGGTACATGTATATAGCGACGGAAGTGTGGGTATCAGTACGGGGGCAGTCGAAATGGGTCAAGGGGTAAGTTCCAAAATGATTCAAGTGGCTGCATTGTGTTTTGGATTGAAGACAGATGAAGTAAGACTAGAAACTACTAACACCACTCGAGTTGCCAACACGTCTCCTACAGCTGCAAGTGCGACGGCAGATTTGAATGGAAAAGCACTGCAAGATGCTTGTGACCAAATTTTGGTTCGCTTAAGAAAATTAGTCAAGAAAGAATGGGGATTGAAAAGTAAAGACCAGATTCACTTTCAAGATGGTTGGGTCATTTGCAATCGGAAGAAAATGAAGTGGAATGAATTGATTCTTACTGCTTTCCAACAACGTGTTAACTTAAGTGCAAAAGGACACTATTCTACCCCTAAAATTCATTTTGATAAAAAAATAGGTAAAGGACATCCTTTTGCGTATCATGTTTTTGGTACTTCAATTTTTACTTGTACGGTAGATTGTATTCGTGGTACTTATGATTTTGACAAAGTACAATTGATACATGATTTTGGAACGAGTATGAATAAATTAGTAGACCTTGGACAAATTGAAGGTGGACTTGTGCAAGGAATGGGTTGGATGACGATTGAGAATTTGTTGTACGATGAAGAAGGGCGCTTGAAGTCAAATAGTTTGGCCAATTATAAAATTCCAGATATTCATTATGTACCTAAAAAGCTGGACGTCGAATATTTGGATACAAAGGGATCTGATTTAGCAATCTTAAAATCAAAAGCAGTTGGTGAGCCGCCATTGATGTATGGAATCGGTGCTTATTTTGCTTTATACAATGCTGTTTTGGCGTACAATAAAGATGCAAATATCCCGTATGAATCTCCGATGACCACCGAGAAAATCTTGATGGGACTGTATTCTAAAAAAGCGAATTCGTAACAATGGAATCGCGGATCACCATATACAGTGACTTAGTTTGGTTGGGGAATCGACTACAACCTGCTTCTATCGAAATGACCGATGGGAAAATCCGTGAAATCTATTTGGCTGAAAAGCGAAAAGACGCCATTGATTATTCCGATGATGTCATTATGCCTGGCGTGATCGATCCGCATGCGCATATCAACGAACCAGGAAGAACCGATTGGGAAGGTTTTGAAACCGCAACCCAAGCAGCAGCCGCAGGTGGAATCACGACCGTTGTTGACATGCCTTTAAATTCAAGTCCGGTCACCACAAATGTAGCTGCACTGTTAGAAAAGAAAAAAGCGTCTGAAGGAAAACTTAATGTCAATGTTGGATTTTATGGTGGGTTAATTCAAGGGAATGTCAAAGAAATGAAAGGGTTGATTGAAGCAGGCATTTTGGGAGTCAAATCTTTTCTCATTCATTCCGGAATTGATGATTTCCCTGAAGTAAAACAAGCAGATTTAGATCTCGCATTACCGATTTTGGCAAGGCATGATATGCCGTTTTTGGTTCACTGCGAATTGGCAGAATTATTAGACCTGGATGCTCAAAATAATGATCCGACCAACTACAATGCATTCCTTCAAAGTCGACCAGTTGCATGTGAAGTGCAAGCGATTGATTGGATGATTGAATGTTGTCGAACTTGTCAAGTACCATTACATATTGTGCACTTGTCGGCAGCGGAAGGATTAGACAAAATAATTGAAGCGAAAAAAGAAGGACTGCCATTGACGGTGGAAACATGCACACATTATATCTACTTCGATTCGGAAACAATTCCGGATGCAAATACATTATATAAGTGTTGTCCGCCAATTAGAGCAAAAAAAAATAATACGCAATTAAAAGCAGCTATCAAAAGTGGTGTTATTGATTTTTTATCGACCGATCACTCCCCTGCTCCACCTAATTTGAAAGAAATAGAAAGCGGAAATATCAAAAAAGCTTGGGGAGGTATTGCTGGATTACAATTTTTATTATCCGCTTGTTGGACTGCATTGAAAAAAGATTTAAGTTTAGAAACTTTTATACCCAAATTAACCACGAATACTGCTAAATTTCTTCGGATCGATGGGCGAAAAGGTAAAATTGCACTCGGATATGATGCCGATATAACAATATGGTCACCTGAGGAAAAATTCGTAGTAAAAAAAGAAGATTTGAGATTTCGACATAAAATAAGTCCATACATCGGGCAAGAATTATTTGGAAAAATAACAGCAACTTATGTCAATGGAATCCCTGTATTTGAAAATGATAAATTCACCAATAAAAACGCTGGACAATGGCTATTAAGAGAAGTGAAAACGATATAAATGCTCCTGCATTCACCAAAATGACTGACTTAGCTGCCGAAAGATTGGGCGGTAAAGTTTTATATGCAACCGATGATTTTTTTGCAGAAAAAGAAAATCTAATCAAACCAGGTCGAGGTATTTTCATAGAAGATAAATATACCGAACGAGGCAAATGGATGGACGGATGGGAATCCCGTAGAAAACGAACGCCAGGTCATGATTGGGCGATTGTTCAATTAGCAACACCAGGGAGAATTACTGGTTTCGATATTGACACCAATTTCTTTTTAGGAAATCATCCACCCCATGCAATGATTGAAGGAATGAATTTACAAAATGCCGAGATTCCTGAAGATTGGGCCAATTTGAGTTTGGGATGGAAAGAAATTTTGAAAAAATCACCATTAAATCCTGGCAGTCAACATTTTTATGAAGCTCAGAATAACAATGTATATACACATTTGAAATTACACATCTACCCAGATGGTGGTGTTGCACGATTAAAAGTGTACGGAGAAGTTGAAAAAGATTTTTCTGCAATTGGGAAAGATGAAATAATAGACTTAGCCGCTGCCATTAATGGTGGAAAAGCAATCCAATGCAACGACATGTTTTTCAGCGATATGTCAAATTTGATCATGCCAAATCGCGGCGTCAATATGGGCGACGGATGGGAAACCAAAAGAAATCGTACCCCAAATAATCGCGATTGGGTCATTTTAAAACTAGCCCATCCTGGAAGTATACAAAAAATATTAGTGGACACTTGTCACTTCAAAGGAAATTATCCTGACTCCTGTTCGATAGAAGGTTGTTTTTCAGAGAGCGATGATGCGGTGCAAATGGATGCGGTCAATTGGCAAACGGTTTTGGATAATCAAAAACTGCAAGCGGATCATGAGCATCATTATGAAAAGGAAATAAAAAGTAATGATAAAATTTCTCATGTTCGATTGAATATTTTTCCAGATGGTGGAATTAGTCGATTGAGAATTTTCGGAAAAGCTAACACATAAATTGATTATCGATATTCAATGGTATATTTAGATAGAAATTTAGAGAAAACGAAATGCAAATCACATTAATACTATTAGGACTCGCAGTACTCGGATTGTTGATACTATTCACCAAGCTAACCCATGATGCCAATCACATAGATGCAAAACAAAAATCAGAAGATCAAGATACCAAACAAGATGAAGACGTTGCTGAAAAACTCGTCGATTCTAAGAATTTTCTATACACCGGTATTGTCGTTTGTTTCTTGTTGCTTGCGGTAATTACATGGTTGTTGGTCAAAGACACGATGTATGCAGGTCACTTCCAGTCCTGGTCCAATTTGATTGTAAGATGGATGCATATTACATTTGGAATCGCGTGGATTGGTACTTCCTTTCTATTTGTATTCATGGAAAACAGTTTGCATGCCAATAAAAATAAGCCAGAATTAAAAGGAGATTTGTGGATGGTACATGGTGGTGGATTTTGGTTTGTTGAAAAATACAAAGTTGCTCCTACCGTCATGCCGAAAGGATTGCATTGGTTCAAATATGAAGCGTACTTTACTTGGATAACTGGATTTGCACTATTATGTGTCGTGTATTATTTCAATGCAGAAGCCATGCTGATTGATCCGAATATTATGGATATGCCAACATGGATGGGAATTGCAATTGGCATTGGATCATTGATCGTTGGCTATGGAATTTATGATGGATTATCTCGGACGCCATTATTGAAAAAGCCAGTATGGTTTGGTGTAGTACTATTTAGTATACTGGTTGGCTTTGCTTATTTCTATTGTCAAGTTTTCAATGCACGTGCAGCTTATATCCACTTCGGAGCACTGATAGGAACAATGATGGCAGGAAATGTATTCTTCGCCATTATCCCTGCTCAAAAGGCATTGGTCAAAGCAGCAAAAGATGGAACCCCATTAGATCCTTGGCTGGGTCAATTTGCAAGTATGCGTTCATTTCATAACAATTACTTTACATTACCCGTTTTATTTGTGATGATTAGTAATCACTTTCCGATTACCTTTGGTCATGAATATCCGTGGTTGATATTGGCAGCCTTATCAATTGCTAGTGGGACATTAAAACATTGGTTAAATTTAAGAGAGCAAGGACAATTATCTGTTTGGGTATTTCCAATTTCTGTCCTGATGTTAGTGAGTATTATTTTCATATCTGCTCCACCAAAACCAGGTGAATGCAAAGATGAAGTAACCATTACAGAGGTGTATAGCATCATGCAAGAGCGTTGTGTGACTTGCCACTCTTCTTCCCCAACAGATAAAGTAAACACGAAAGCGCCCAATGGGGTGATGTACGATACGCCACAACAAATCAAGAAAATGGCCGATAAAATCATGCAACGTGCAGTTATTACTAAGACCATGCCTCAGAATAATTCTACAGGTATGTTGCCAGAGGAACGTGAGAAGTTGCGTTGCTGGATTGAGCAGGGTGCGAATATTGAGGAGTAGGGTTTTGAAGTTATGCGCGGGGAGTACGTGGTAACCAATCCCTGTATCGACTAAGGTCGAACGTCCCTTCCCTTTTCCAAGAAATAATTTTCTTGAAAAATGGAAGGGGCACACGCGGGGAGCTCGCGAGCTCATACGTGCTCACGTACTCACACGCTCCCCTTCCATTTTTTGAAATGCATTTCGAAAAAGGGAAGGGCGTTTGAACGAAGTGAAATACTGGGATGGGTTACCAAAAAAACGCGAGTACGTGGTAACCAATCCCTGTATCGACTAAGGTCGAACGTCCCTTCCCTTTTCCAAGAAATAATTTTCTCGGAAAATGGAAGGGCATACGCGGGGAGCTCGCGAGCTCACGAATGGCTCCCCTCCTTTTTTATAAGGAGGGGTCGGGGGTGGATACCACAAACATTTTTAAAAAAATAAAAAAACGAAGCCGAAACATGCAAACACTAAAAGAATTCAATACACTAGACACAGAAACAGCCGCAGCAGAATTATTCAAATGTTGTGGTTCCAAAAGATGGGTCAAACAAATGATGGGGTACTTCCCATTCACTAATGAAGAAAATCTATTCGACCATGCACGCACAATATGGTATAACATCAATGACGAATCGGATTACTTAGAAGCATTTACACATCATCCGAAAATTGGAGATGTCAAAAGTTTGAAAGAAAAGTTTGCTTCTACAAGTGATTGGGCTGGCAATGAACAATCTGGCGTTAATAATGCAAGTAACAGAGTGATCCAAGAGTTATCAGAATTAAACGAAGCATATTATCAAAAATTCGGTTTTATCTTTATCGTCTGTGCCACTGGAAAATCCGCAGATGAAATGTTAGAATTATTGAAGGCTCGGATAGGAAATTCAAAAGAAGAAGAGATTGGTTTGGCGATGGGTGAACAATTTAAGATCACTTTATTGCGATTGCAAAAAATGGTGGAGTTGAATGATAAAAAGTGGAATGCGGTGAGTCAAATCACGACACATGTGCTGGATACTTCTTTGGGAAAACCTGGAAAAGATATTCATATTCAATTAAAGAAAGAAAGTGATGGCAAGTGGCTGACGATTGCATCTGGTGTCACCAATAGCGATGGTCGTATAGCTGGACTTCTTCCTCCTGGTGTCGAGTTACCCGCTGGCAATTATATCATGCATTTTAATACGGGTAATTATTTTGAGAAAAATAAAGTGACTGGTTTTTACCCTCAAGTAGATATTCATTTTACTACTTTTGATCAAACGCATTATCATGTTCCGTTGTTGATCAATCCTTATGGATATAGTACTTATCGTGGGAGTTAGTGCCACCGACGATGAAAAATAAAATAATTACTTTAACAAACCATTTATTATTTCTTTTTATGCTTTTGTATTTATATTTTTTGGGATAGCTTGTAACAATGAAAATACAAAATTAAGCTCCGAAGAACAAAGCATTCAAAATCTACCAAAGTAGATGAGTTGGCTATTAAAAATGGATTAGATCCACAAAAAGTTCATTTTGATTTTGAAGATAAAATTTTATCAAAAGAAGAATGGGAAGAACTGGATAATTTCTTTTACGAAGAAGGACATGTTGTTAAAAAGAATAAAGACTTGTTTCGCTTCAATACCGAAAAATTAAAGTTTGATAAGGAGTTATATAAGTACTTGCGAGAATCAGATTGCTCTTTAGAAAAAAGGGGAAATCTTCTACAAATTTCAGTTAACATGCAATTTAGGAATGGAAAAAATTTGACTGATTTATATAATACTATAGCCCAATTCCCTGAGATTTTTTCTGAGCAACTACTTTTAGAAGTTCGAGCTAAATTGGAGGAATAAAATGAAAAGGATATAAACAAATACTTACACCATAATCATTTTATAACTTTAAACTTCCGAGTCATTCCTCAAACACCTACATTTTGTTATAAATTACACATAAATTTCATCTTTTTTAAAGAAAATTTGAAATTTATTTGTTATATTCATATTCATATATTTGTTTCGATACATTATTTTTCAAACAAAATAAATACGATGAAACGAATAATTTTCTTTTTTCTGATTTGGACACTCTATTCATCACACGCTGAAGTTTATTCTCAAGATTGTACTAAAATAGGAGTTGTAGAGGATGATGGTTCATGCACAACCCTATATTGGATTACAATGGGACAAGTTAGTGGAGGTACAGGTACTATAAGCGATCCTGCAGTTGGAGACGGAATCCAACAAAACGTCCTTTATAGTAACAGTACTCAAATAAATTGTAATTTTCTAGAGGGCGCAATTACGCATCAAAATCATTTCGTTAAATTTGGGTTTGGCAGTAATTGCCTTCCACATGTTTTGCAACCATTTTGGAGGTTCAGAAGATCCTTTTCAAATGGTACTTTTATTTCCGAATTTATTGCTGGACCATGGTTAATATTCGAGCCTGAATGTGCTTGGGTTAATCCTTGCAAAAGACAAATTAGGTTTATGGAGAATTAATGTTAAATTTTCGAAAAAACTTTATAAACAATAAATACAAAAAAATTATGAAACTATCATATATAACTTATTTACTTATTTTGATACTATCTATTTTTTCCTGTTGGGATAATAATCCTAACATTGAATTCACAAAAGATGAAATAGCTCAATTAAAACGTTACGATGTGATTATGAATAAATATAATTTAGTTCATACCTCACAAACACCACCAATCGATATTGTACGCCAGCTTGATAATGAAGATAAATGGCTTTATTTTGAAAAAAACATGGAAGATGTATCTTATGAAAAAGAGAGAATTGCTTATGGCAAGGAACTAATGAAGCTATACATATCACCTAAAATAATGGAAATGCCTCAGGAGGATCAAGATAAATTTTATCGTTCAATTAATTACGAAAATGGTAAGACAATATTAAATCTATATGATTTTGTTTTAGAAAATAACCAATATTTTCTAGAAGAAGATATTGCCAAGTTAAAAGAAACTGCTCTACAGCAATAAGCATTATATTAAAATGTAACAATGTTGTTATATTATAACATCAAATTGCTTTTAATAAAAAAAGAATCAAGCAACAAATTTAGCTTGATTCTTTTCTATTAATCTAACTTATTAACAAAAAGAATAATATAATAGGTTGTGAGAATAAAATTAATCATTGTTATTTCTTTTGTTTTCTGCAATCCAACAATTTGCAGTCATATTGTTGGAACAAACCTTGAATATGAAATTCTAAATTTAAATGATACAGAGGATTCAATCAGTATAAAGTTAACTTTAAATGTTATATTTGAGTGTGAAAGCGAGATTGAAAATTCAGCTTTTCATCTTACCTATTTTGATAAACATATAAATGAAAATTATACTTATATTGATTCTTTCAACTTGATTTTACAGACAATTGACACACTTCCTGTCATAAGCTATGAATGCATCACCCCTCTTTCAACTTGCAATATTACCACGACTTATAATAGTTTTGTTTCAATTCCTTTTTCCCCTGATAAAAATCATTTATTTGTTTATGACAGATGCTGCAGAAATAGTATTACAACCAATATTGAAACTGGTTCATTCCTAGGCGTTACAATCTATACTGAAATTTCTCCAGACGCAATAATGGCAATCAACTCCAGTCCAACTTACTCAACTGAAAATGCTTACTCTATTTGCGCTAATTTACAATCTAAAATAGATCTCCCAATCCAAGATACCCAAAACGACAGTTTGAGTATTGATTTTTGTAGTATGAATTATAGTAAAATAAATGGAAATATAAATGATATCGAAACTGTACTCATGATGCCCCCACCCTACGATACAATTATCTTTATTCAGAATCAAGGATACTCTTTTCAAGATCCACTTGGCAATCATGGAGCTATATTGTTAGATCAACAAAACTTATGCCTAAATGTATTTCCAACAATGCAAGGAATTTATGCTTTAGCTATTTGTATAGTTGAATATACAAACGGGATAAAAATTAGTGAATCTAAAATTGAACTTCAAATTACTGTACTTGAATGTCAAAAAGAAATAAATGCCAAAATTGATAACGATAGAGTCAACATTGATGGTACTGAAATCATCTCACTATGCAATGAAAGCATTGCAAATTTAAATAACTTAAGTAATCCCATTAGTTTAATTGAAGAAATAGCTTGGTCAATTGATATAGACCAAGATATCTTTAGCTCGAATGAATGGGAATTAAACACTTCCATCCCAACTTCAGGTGAATATGAAGGAACATTAATAGTCACATCAGTCAATGACTGTTCCGATACTTTGAATTTACGATTCCAAGTCAACTCAAACTTCCAAATCGACTTTGAACTATCCGAAACCAACTGTGGTGATGATCCAGTCTCCTTTTACGACAATTCCATCTCAGATATCCCGATCCAATCATATTGTTATATAATCAATGAAGACAGTTTTTTTGTTGCCAATCCAACAGTCAGCTTTCCCGACACAGGCACTTATCAAATACAGTACTCTATCACAGACGAATACGGTTGTCAACTAGAACTAGTGAAGTCATTCTACTACAATCCAATCGAAGCCGAAATAGAAATCAATAACGACACTACCTTATGTGAAGAAAGTCTTTTCATCCCATCCTTCAACACTCAAGATTTCGACTCTTGGTATTTCGAAAATAACAATACACTTACACCTATACAAATATCCGAATCAGGATTTCAGACACTTTTCGCAACATTCAAAGGTTGTACTTTCTCAGAAAATATTTATATCGATACTTACGATTGCAATGCCAAACTATATATTCCAAACATTTTTTCTCCAAACAATGATGGTTTCAATGATTCTTTTGGTCCACTAGGTGAAGATTTTGAAGTAATTACTTTTCGTGTATTCGACAGGTGGGGTTCACTCATTTTTGAAGCCAATGACAATGATTCTTTTTGGGACGGACGAATGAATGGAGAAGTACTAGATGCTGGCGTATATATGTACACCTTGGAGTATCGAGAAACTTTATTGGGAAATCGCTTAATGGAAAATGGATCTGTTTCTTTGATACGATAAGCACTTACTTAATTTTTTATTCTTTCCACATAACTTTACTACCCATTTAGTAACTAACTAGAAATTTAACAAAATAGCTCCTACCCTTTCAATATTTATGATTAATTTGAGGTACAAAACAATGTATTTGTGTCAAATTTAGTCGTCAGATGAACATCGTAAAAACATTACTATTTCTTTTCATATGTTGTTATTTCAACAATGCATATGCAGAACATGTTTTCGGTGCGAATATAAGCTACGAGATGGTCAGTAGCGATGCCAATACCTTTACCATTGACTTAAAAGTTTCTTATCTGGTTGATTGTTTCGATAATAGCAATCAAGGATTTCCAGTATTGGTTTACAACTACAACCCTACCTCAGAAACGTATACGCTGAATACCGCTTTTTACTTAGAATTGAATGGGAATACGAATCTGGATAACTTGGAGTATGACTGCTTAGCTGTTCCTAACAATTTGTGCACAAGACTTTTAACAGCAACACAAGAATTTACTTTTCCAATATCAGATGAGTCGTATATTTTTGTGCATTCCTCTTGTTGTAGAAATTCTGCCAATGTCAATATTGTAGCACCTCTTGATAATGGACTGACAATTTTTGAAATTATCACTCCTTTTGACCAACAAAATTTAAACTCCTCCCCTCAATTTGATGCGACCACTTCACTGACGATTTGTAGCAATGAATTTACAGAATATGAGTTACCCATTTCCGATCCAGATGGAGATAGCTTGGCGATTAGTCTTTGTCAATTAGAGTTTATGGGACAAGGCAATCAACACGCGCCTCCTTATCCACCATTGTTGTTTCAAGAATCTGAAGGTTATTCTTTTGAAAATCCATTGGGTCCAACCGGCACGATTGAGATAGATGAATCTGGCCAATTTATGGAAATTCTCGGATCACAACAAGGGCAATATGCATTGGCGGTTTGTGTCGAAGAATATCGCGACGGTGTATTGTTAGGTACCACAAAACTAGAACTTCAAATTGTAGTACTCGATTGTTTAAACGTACAAGCAAATGCATCCACAGATTTCACTGACCCAGATGGTACGGAAGTAATTGTACTCTGCCGAGAAAACCAAATACAACTTTCCAACAACTCATTTCCAACAAGTATCATCACCTCTCAATTATGGACCATTGAAAATGAAAACAATACTTTTACCTTTGATGAGTGGGAACCTTTGGTCACATTTCCGGAACCAGGGGAATATACAGGGACTCTAGTTGTTAGTTCAATTTTTGAGTGTCCGGATACGATGCATATGAAATTTAGAGTAAATCCAACTTTAGAAATTGATTTTGAAATCGACAGTTTAGAATGCGAAAGTAATGAAGTTTCATTTTTCGATCGCACCAATTCTGGTGTTGGAATTGCAGAACATTTATATGTCATTGAGGAAGATTCTTTTTTCACATCTAGTCCATTGGTCAACTTCCCATCAGTAGGTTTTTACGATATTCAATATTCGATTATTGATGCATTTGGATGTGAAGATGAAATGACCGCAACTCATTATCACGATCCATTTTCTGCCAATCTCAAGATCGAAATGCCCGATGATACGACCAGTTGTATGGGCAAATTTTTCAGTCCAAATTTTAACGTAGAAGATTTTGATACTTGGATTTTTGAAGATCAACCCTGGACTTCTGAGATTCTAATTATGGAGCCTCAATATGTAACGATCATTGCAGAAAAGAATGGTTGTTTTTCCTCTAAAACCTTTTTTGTTGAACCCGTCAAATGTGAATCTAAACTTTACATGCCCAATGTTTTCTCTCCGAATGAAGATGGTTTTAATGATGTGATTGGACCCGTTGGGGATGACTTTGAAATAATCTCATTCACTATTTTTGATCGATGGGGCAATCAAGTTTTTGGTGCTAATTCCAACAATATGTTTTGGGATGGCAAATTGAAAGGCAAGGCGGTTGATCCGGGTATTTATCCTTATCGGATTGAATATCAGGAGACGAATTTGGGTAGTGTGTTGGTAGAGAGTGGGACGGTTACTTTGGTGCGATAATATAGAGTAATTTCACCTAAATCGCTCTAAATCAATATATTGTTAGAAAATTATTCGCCACCAAAGTGTTTACATAAAGCTAATTTGCAGATAGATTGTTATTCATTTTGTATTTAATTTCATCTTTTTTTGGAAAAACTTGTGATTGTTTTGTTATTTTAATATATATATATATTCGTGACGATATTATTTTTTTTAACAAAAATTTTACGATGAAACGAATAATTTTTATGACATTTTGCTTTTGTTTTACTTTTTTCTTATCTAATGCACAATGGAATTGGACTGGCACTGGTGGATGTTCAGACTGGGGTAATATTTGCTGTTGGTTTAAAGATATTAGTTCTGAGGTAAATGACCTACAGCAGTGTACTTATGAAGTCAGAGTAACCCCTGGTGGAATCTCAACAACCTCAGGTGCAACTATTCCATGGCTTATTGATGTCTATCGGGTAGTTGGTATCAATATTCTTTGCGGCTATTCAACGCCTTGCAATGAGAATCATTTCTATACTCCACTATCAGCGGAGGATTGTACAAAAATTTGGATTAATGCAAATTTCGATGTATGTGGAACATTAAATCTTGCTGGAACAGGTGGAGTCGTTGAATCTGGTCCATATAATTATAATCAAGAAATTGACATTGACAATCAAGACTTTGCTGGAAATGATGTCTTTTGTTGTGTTGCAGAAATAACTAAAAGACATAATTAAGGATTGAAAAGTTTAAACAACTAGTCATTAACTAAAATAAAATCATGAAATTAAATATAACATTAATAATTATATCCATTTTTTTTGGATGCTCTTGCAATCAATCAAACACAATTGATAATTCAGAAATCAGAGCGATTCAAAATGCAAAAAAGGTCAATGAATTAGCAATAAAAAATGGCTTAGATACTAATAAAGTGCACTTTGATTTTGAGGATAAAGAATTAACCGAAAAGGAATGGGATGAATTAGATGATTTTTTTCACCAACAGGGTCTAATTGCAAAGAAAAATGCTGATATGTTTCAATATAACTCAGAAAATTTAAAGGTTATAAAAGAACTTACATCTTTTTTCCCACACGACAATAAAACTATAGAAGAAATTGATCTATTTTTAGAAATTTCAGAGAGTATTAAATACAGGAAAGGGAAAAAATTAGAAGATTTATACCTTTCAATAAAAAAATATCCTAATGTATTTTCTGAAGAACTAATATCAGATTTAGAAAAGAAAATTTACCAGTAAAATTTGTACTCCTAAAATAGGCTCTTTGTGAAAAATCTTCACTTCTTAATAAATGAATACTTCTATCATTTCGGTAGAAGTATTTATTTGTTTTTACAAAAAATAAAATTACTATTTTTCCTATTCGTTAACATTTTTATTTTTCACCAAATATCAAGCGCTTCACATATTATTGGCGGTGATCTTGAGTATAACATAATTGAAATACTTGACGATAGTTTTACTGTAGAAGTTAAAGCTGCAATATTAATTAATTGCGAAGAAACAGCCATTGACTTTTTACTATCAAGTATGTTTACCTATATTTATAGGTTTGATTCCGATTATGAATTTCATGACACCCTGAGGATTACCAAAGTTGATTTCGATACTTTAAATAACATTGTCTATCCATGTTTAAATCTTCCAATAAATACTTGCAGCTTTTTAGCGAGATTTACAGGAAATATCAAACTTCCAATTCCTGAATATTCAGAATCATATAAACATTATCTGATTGCTTTTCATAGCTGTTGCCGCACAGATAATATTGCAAATTTGTTAGATTCTCCTGACAACGGATTTACATTATTTGCAAAAATCTACGATTCAGCAATCGAAAATTTAAATTCTTCTTCCAATATACAACTTACAAATGCTCCAATAATATGCACCTTCTCTGAAAATATCTATGTAGAAACTTACGATTGCAATGCAAAGTTATATATCCCCAATGTCTTCTCTCCCAATAATGATGGGTTCAATGATACATTTGGTCCTTTGGGAAAAGACTTTGAGGTAATTACATTTCGCATATTTGATAGATGGGGATCTATCCTATTTGAGTCTGATTCCAACAATACATTTTGGGATGGGCGCGTTGACGGGAAATTTTTGGATGCGGGGGTTTACATCTATAGCTTGAGTTATCGCGAGCCTTTGTTGATGGGCGATGTGTTGGTGGAGAGTGGAACGGTTACTTTGGTGCGATAATATAGATGCATTTTACCTAAATTGCTCTAATTCAATATATTGTTAGGCAATTATTCGCTGCCAATGCGTTTACATAAAGTCAATTTGCAGATTGATTGTTATTCATTTTGTATTTAATCCTATTTTTTTTTGGAAATTTATTGGGATTGTTTTGTTATTTTAGTATATATATATATTCGTGACGATATATTTTTTTTCAAACAAAATAAATACAATGAAACGAATACTTTTTATTTTTTTTATTTCTTTTCTTGCTGTTGCGTCATACAATAATTTGCAAGGTCAAAGTTGTGAATTTCAAAATCACAATTGTTGCGAAACTGGAGATCTTGATACCTATACCGCTTATCTCCCATGTTATGATTGGAGGTTTCGTAGAAAGACCCGCCCAGACAAAGATCCTAGGCCATATCAAGCAACTATTTTCAATGCAACACCAAATGATTTAGCATGTTATGTAAGTTCTATTGCAACAAATACTCCAATATTTGCAAAAGTAAAATCCTACGATTATAGATATAATACTATAGATGATTTTGGTTGTTCCCAGGTAGATTACGCAATTTCAGTAACTTTTGACATTTGCAACACCCTCACGATCGGAGGAACAACTGTTACCTGCTTTGTATTTGACGCTGAAATAATTGAAGAAGATATTCCTTTACAGTTGAATGATGGATACCCAGGATGGGGTTGTTGGGAATGTTGTCCTCTTTTTTAAAACTATTAAAACACTTAAAAATGAAAAATAAAATCCTTTTTGTAATGCCCCAGGAGATGATTGTGAAGCTGGTGTGTTTTATGTTAATTGGGTTTATGAAAGATGCACTCTATTTGACCTTTGGGGAACTGCTTGTGATGAATATAATGTGGTAAGTGGTTGGTTTGAGTTACCAAATTCTTGTCCCCCGATTAATCCTTGTATGTAATTTCAATAATTTTTAATCAATAATCTAAAAACACTTTTAATATGAAAATGAATTACAGCTATATATTAATTTTGATTTCTTGTTTTGTTTTTCAAGCCTGCACTTCTGAAAATAATAAAAATGATGAAATTTCCAGCATGACAAATCTAAAAAGGGCTCAAAATATTTTAAAAAAACACCAGTATGGAGAAATCGAGGGAATGAATTTTGAGCTCAATGAAGAAAATCTAAGAAGGGATATTCCGGAGGCAGAATGGGCCAAATGGGAAAAAGACTTAGCAATACATGTAAGTGATTATGAAGCCTTTCGTCATTATAATGAAGAATTAAAAGTATTCATTGCGGAAATAAATCAGCATTATTCTAAAGAAAATAGAGAAGTTGTTAACCAAATCATAAGGGATATGGCATATAAGGCAGGTAAGAATTTAACTGATCTTAATAACATTGTGCAGCAGTATCCACAATATTTTTCTGAAGAAGCACTTTCTAGTCTACGAAATAAACTGCAATAATAAAGCGGACAATTTTTTCTTTTGTTATTATTTATAAAAAAACGCTCTCTAGCTGTTGTATTTACAAATATAAATACAACAGCATTTTTGTATGAAAAGAATTATTACAATATTATTGTTACAATTTTGGTGTAACCAAATTGTTGCTATTCATTTCGTTGGTGCTCAACTTTCCTACGAGTACCTCAACTACGATAGTACAAACAATGAAATGCATCTCATTCTGAAAATTTCTGAATACTATGATTGTCATGAAGGAATTGAACAACCAAGCGTGCTTCCTCAAATCGCAATTTTACAGTTTAATATACAAACAGATTCTTATGAACAAAATGCTTTAAATTTCATAGAATTAAACCATATCGATACGTTAACGAATTTAGAATATAATTGTGTTTATATTCCAGAGGATGTATGTTCTATGTTAGCTATTTACGAGCGAGAGATATTTCTCCCTTTAATTGATAGTAGTTACATGTTTGTTTATTCAAACTGCTGTAGAACTGCAGGAAATGCCAACATTTTTAATCCAGATCAAAGTGGATATGTTCTGATTGAAACTTTATCTCCATTTGAACAAGTAAATATTAACAATCCACCATCAATTGAACTTACTTCAGCTATATCGATCTGTAACAATCAATCTTCAATTCTTGAATTAAATATAATTGATGAAATTGAAAATGATAGCTTATCAATTCAGCTTTGTGAAATGGTACATAATCCACCACCTAATCTTCCTTGGTCACCACCACCAAACTCTCCAATAGAATTTGTACCAAATAATGAATTTAGTTTCATTGATCCTCTTGGAATTCACGGTAGTATAAATATTAACGCTCAAGAAAATACTATTGAAATTTCTCCCACAAAGACAGGTTTGTATTCAATGGCGATTTGCATTTTAGAATTTAGAAATGGAACGCAAATTAGTGAATCAAAATTTGAAATTCAATTTACAGTTATTGATTGTCCAAATTCTATAAATGCATTTGTTGTAAGTGATTATATAGATTCGAATGACAGGGGAACTAATATAATATGTGGATCTAATACAATTGTTCCAACTAACATAAGTTATCCTCAAGAAAATATTGAAAATTTAGTTTGGGAATTTGAAGCTAATAATGAACTATTGATATACGATGAGTGGAGTCCAACAATTGCTTTTCCAAATTTCGGTATATTTTTTGGTCATCTTATTTTAAATCCAAATGGAATATGTCCAGACACTGTTTATTTAAAATTCCAAGTCAACCCCAACTTCCAAATCGACTTCAACATCTCCGAAACCAATTGCAGTGACGATCCTGTTTCCTTCTTTGACAACTCCCTCTCCGACATCCCAATCCAATCACATTGTTATATTATTAATGGTGATAGCTTTTTTGTAGCCAATCCAGCAATCAGTTTTCCTGATACGGGTACTTATCAAATTTACTACTCTATTACCGATGAATATGGTTGTCAATTGGAGCTGGAAAAATCTTTTTACTACAACCCTATTGATGCGGACATTGAAATTACAACTGATACTAGTATCTGCGAAGAAAACCTTTTTCTACCATACTTTAATGATGAAGATTTTGACGATTGGTATTTTG
>CALFWW010000213.1 GCA_937928575.1 uncultured Saprospiraceae bacterium
CAGCATGGGAAAATCGACAATTGGCGAAAGATATCACCGCTAAAGAATTTGACGATTTCATTTCTAAGAAAGTTAAGCCTGTCTCTTTTCAGAAACCTATCACTGCCAGAAAAGGGATAGAGTCTATTGCTGATATTTTGATTCGACAATAAACATTGAGGAGGTGAAAAAGATATCTCTCGGAAGTCTCATCATGGTTTGAGATTACAAGAGAAGTCTCATCATGGTTTGAGATTATAAGGTTTGAGATTGTAAGATTAGTCTCATTATGATTTGAGATTATAAGGATTGAGATTACAAGATCAGTCTCATTATGATTTGAGATTTTAAGGTTTGAGATTACAAGATCAGTCTCATAGTGATTTGAGATTATGAGGATTGAGATTACAGGATTAGTCTCATTATGATTTGAGATTTTAAGGTTTGAGAGAATTATCCCATTGTGAAGTCTTACACCTGATCGGACTTCCAGAAACATCTGCTCGCTAAATGTGAATTCGAAGGTATAATTGGAAATCAAAAATAAGCGGGTAGTAAAGCCTGTTCTGAGCAGAAAATAATTTTATGTTGGTCTTGGAGTCTTGTGACTGGTGAGGCTGGCAATTGAGAGAACCGCGTCAATTTATTTTTTTCATTAACTTCATACTGTTGTTGAATGCACCTGGATGTGCATAAAAGTTTGAGTGCCTTGAATCGCTTAAGAGGGTGGGGGAGAGGCGAGTGGTAACTTTTTTCAATTTTTCGAGATATAGGATTGTACGCAGGGATGAAAAAATCGCAAGGCCGGAGCAGCGCATTTTCGCAAACGTTTTTACGAGTGTAAAAATGTGTTTATGCCTGGAATAAAGCAGGACTCGTAAGCACGATGAAGGTGACTAAGTTTAAGAAAACTTGTATTCACAGCAAGGTGTGTCTTTTGGGGTACAATCTTCGATATGGTACCCCAAAAAACCCTTGCTATTCGACCATTAAATATTTCATATTTTTTGGTAGATTAGTGCAATACTCCTATCGTCGCAATTGTGAAAAACAAGAAGGAAAACATCTCTTTGAAAAATAAAAACCCGGAACATGGAAAATGGGAAAAAACCAATTTTAAAAAAGTTAAAGCAGCGGAAATATATCAAACCTGATGAGGAGAGGCGAACCGAAACGCTTATGAACGTAAGACTCACAAAAGAGGAGAAAGCGCGTTTATTCAAAGAATTTTCAAAATCTCATTTTAGTAAACAAGCAACTTTTATACGATTCAAATTATTTGAAACGAAGTATACTGATTACAGGAGAAAACAATATGAAGCGGAGATAGCAGCAGGGAAGTTGATCAATGAAGTTCAAAAGTTGGGCGTGAATATTAATCAAATCGCAAAGCGATTGAACACCTACAAGGACGATGACGTGCATAAAAGTGAGTTACTTTTAGTTGGTGCAACAGCTAAATTATTATTAAGGATAGAAAATATATTAAAAAATGGTGGCTAATATTACGTCTGGAAGTAACTTTTATGGTGCAGCAGCTTACAACCAAAAGAAGGTAAATAGTGGGGAAGCAGCTATACTATATAAGCAATATTTAAGAGGGACTAGTCCGAAAGCGATTGATAATAGTTTTCAAAATCTAAATCATTCGGATATAAAGAAACCAGTTTTACACGCTTCTTTAAGTTTTGCATACAGTGATAAAGCGAAGCTAACGAATGAAAAAATATTAAATATAACGAAGGAGTATGTTGAAAAAACTGGTTATGGTAATCAACCATACATCGTATATCTGCATAATGACACGGAGCACCCACACGTACATATTTTAACAAGTAGGGTAAACATAGAGACTCAAAAAAAAATAAACGATAGCAATGAGTTTAGAAAATCTAAGGATATAACCGATAAACTGGAAACGAAATATAGCCTTGCGATTTCAGATCCCAAGAATTTATTAAAAAAGGAGATTAGTGCAGAGGTCAACAATGTATTTCAAAAAACGAAACCTGAAAGTATAAAAACGTTGAATAAAGAATTGGGCAAAATTAATTCTTCAATATCAATTAAGGCGGTCGGCAATGGTATTTATTTCAAGGATGATAACTGGAAGAGAATAGCACCAAGGGGATTAAAGTCCTCTTTATTTAAGGCCGAAGGGTTAGACAAAAAATCCATTGAGGAACGTTTTGAAAATAATAGAAATGATCGGCTGCACGTGAAAGAAAGCGTAGAAAAGGTATTGGCTAAATCACCAAAAATTAATACTGTCACTTTTGAAAAAGAATTAAAGTCCGATGGAATTGAAGTTAATTTTAGAAAGAAGGAAGGGGATAATGAAGAAGTTATCGGTGTTACCTATACCTATAAGGATCACTCCTATAATGGTTCAAAATTAGATCGAAGTTTATCATTCAATAATACAAAGGACCAGATTGTAACGGAATCAATTTCCTCAAAAGACATTTTTGAGAATGTTGAAAAGCAGAGAAAAATTGAAATGGATTTTGATGGGAATACGGTTCAATTTGATTCTTCAAATAAAAACCTTGATAAGCAATTAACAAATATTCCCCAAAGAGATGCCATTGATTTATCTACTAAGATAAATACCCATATTGATGATTATAAATACGCAACTCAAGTAGATCGGAAAATAATCAAATCGTTAGTAGAAAAGGAGGTTGATGAATACAATCAAAAGCGATACAAAGCGAAGGAAAAAGAAAACGAACGCCAGCAAAAGATGTAACTGAGATGAAGGACTCAAACTCAATGGAAAAACCACATTTATTATTAGCACTTCTTGTAAGTGTGGTAATTTTGTTCTTACATCTAATTTATCAATTTGGAAACTTTAATCATCCAATTTTCATTCAGCTTTTCGAACGTGTTATTAATACAGGGTTGTTTGACTTTTTCTATAAACCTCATTTATTGGCTTTAGCTTTTGCCGTTATTTATGCAATCGGAACAAAAGGAATGAAATCTGAAAAGGCAACTTTTACGGGATCATTTTTATTAATCCTTGTTGGTACGAGCATATATTTTGGTGCTTATTTTACCCTAGTTTTGTCTAATGATATTGCTGTATATGTTTATACGGCGACTCTTTTTGTTGGCTATATGTTATTGGTAAGTGGTTTGTTACATCTTAGGCGAGTCATTTATAGTAATCTAATGAAAGACCAGTTTAACAAGAAAAATAAATTATTCAAGCAGATAAAGAAAAAAAAGGAAAACAGTTATTCTGTAAATCTCAAAACAGAAGATGGATGGATAAACATAGTAAATCCTTTTAGGGGAACAATGGTTCTTGGAACTCCAGGATCAGGCAAGTCTTTTACGATCGTTGAGGAATACATTAAACAGCATATCCAAAAAGGTTTTGTTATGCTAATCTATGATTTTAAATATCCCGATTTATCTAATGTAACTTATAATTATTTTCTCAAGTACAAGTCCAGTTATAAGAAACCACCAGCTATTTATATTGTCAATTTCAACGACCCCAAGAACTCACATAGAGTCAATCCAATACATAAAGATTTAATACGGACTCAAAGTGATGCCTTGGCATCTTCCGAATCACTATTTCTTAATATGAATAAGGAGTATATAAAAAAGAAAGATTTTTTTACGTCTTCTGCAGTTAACTTGGTTGCTGCTATGATATGGTTTTTACGCTCGTTTGAAAATGGGAAATATTGCACTATTCCGCATGTAATAAGTATGCTTGCATTACCAGACGATGTGCTTTTTACTGTTTTACAAAAACGAACAGATTTGACGCCTATGCTTGCGCCATTTGCGGATGCTTTGAGCAAAAGAGCATATGAGCAATTGTCTGGGCAGACAGCAAGCGCAAGGATCCCTTTATCACGTTTGGCAACTAAGGAGTTGTATTGGATTTTAAACGGTAATGATTTACACTTAGATATCAATAATCCAAATCATCCAGCAATTTTGTGTTTAGCTAACAACCCACAAACGCAAAAAAGTTACGGGTCAATTTTTGGATTATTAGCATCTACAATAACAAGGGTTATAAATAAAAAAGATAGAATCCCTTTATCCTTCATAATTGATGAACTTCCAACGATCTATATTAATGGTTTAGATAATTTAATTGCAACTGGTCGCTCCAACAAAATTAGTACACTTTTAAGTTTTCAAGATTTATCACAACTCGAGAGAGATTATGGAAAAGAGGTGGCAAGTGCAATTTTTAATACGGTTGGAAATAAAATAACCGGCGCAGTCGTAGCAGATACAGCGAAAAAAATATCTGACATGATTGGAAAATCAGTACAACAAAGATCAAATATTTCTTACTCTCGGAACGGAACAACGCAAGGAAAGACAACAACACTTGATTATCTAATTCCTCCTGAAACAATTGCACAATTATCACAAGGGGAGTTTTGCGGAGTAGTAGCAGATACTTACAACCAAAAGGAAGATCAAAAAGTATTTTGTTCTACTGTTTTAGTAGATAAGAGCGACCTTACAAAATACGATATCCCTCAACTTCAAAATATAGATGACGAAGCGTTTTCCAAACATCTTGACAATAACATGCAGCATATAAAAGATGACGTGAAATACATCGTAAATCATTTTATAAAGATGAAGGCTCCAGTATAATAATATTTTGTCTATCGTTAATTCTGTAAGCATGCTAAAAACAGTAGTAATATATATCCACTTCCTTTGTCCTGTCATGGATACAATTCCACCGTTTACGCAACCAATAAATAGGGAGGATTTTAAATATATTAGTTCGCCTTTTGGGTCAAGAATAAACCCACTTACAAGAAAAAATCAGTGGCACAATGGAATAGACATCGCTGTCAAGAATCTAAAAACAAAAGTTTATTGTACGGCAGAAGGAATAATTGAGGAACTTAATTATGATAAGAGGAAAGGTGCATACATCACAATTAAGCACATAGGAGGATTTAAAACAAAGTACTTTCATTTAGATAATGTCTTTGTAAGGGTAGGGGAGAAGGTGAGTCAGGGACAAATTATTGCAATAGTTGGAAATACGGGATTAAGCTCAGCAATACATTTACATTATGAAATACTTTTTAATGACGAACCAATAGATCCACTTTTATTTAATAGGACTAAATAAAAAATGTAAGTAATTTAAAATTAGCTTGATTTCTATCTTGTTAAATTTTACCTACATTGCATTAAGCTAATTGAAATTATTTCGAACGAACAGAATAATTGTGATACGTTTTCAAAAGAATAAGCAGCACTTGATTTTATCATACTACAATGACTATGGGAATGTTGGTTGGGTTATGGGAAAACTTAAAAGCACAGGGAAAGTAATATTTAACAAGACCTTCGAATTTAAAACAGAAGATTTGATTCAACAAGATAAAGTTCGACAATCGAGTCAAGATGAAGAGGAGATTGAGTACGAATTTATTATTGGTGAATTAGTTGGTGAATTCTATAAGCTCAAAAAAAATGTATTTGGTTTATCTAATGATATATTCTTCCATAAATCGGTAAAGTGGTTCAGCCCCCAATAATTCAGACAATAAATTACGAGGGTTAAAAAATAAAAACAGATGGCCTATCTTTGTTATTGCGAGAGTCGACCGTTGGTGAATATTATACCGAAGTCGATTTGTATTGAGTAGGCCTACCAAT
>CALFWW010000214.1 GCA_937928575.1 uncultured Saprospiraceae bacterium
CATTTACACGTACTTAGCGACAGATAACTGTGGTAATAGTACGGAGCAAAAATTAAGCATCGTCGTACAAGACACGACAAATCCAGTTTTAACTGGAGTACCAGCAGATGTGACTGCAGAATGCGACAACATTCCAGCAGCTGCAGTTCCAGGTGTAGATGTTTTAGGTGCTGATAATTGCGACACGAATGTAGAAGTAACGTTGAATGAGGAGGTGATCCAAGATCCAAGCTGCGAAAACAGATATACATTAAACAGAATCTACACGGCGATAGACAACTGTGGAAATTTCGTACAACAAATCCAAAGTATCGAAGTGAATGATACGACGGATCCAGTGTTACTTGGAGTACCTGCTGATGAAAACGCAGCTTGTGGAAACATTCCGCCAATTCAAGATGGTGTTGTGACTGCTACTGACAATTGTGATACCAATGTTGATATCGTATTAACAGAAGAAACAATTCCAGGTGCTTGTATCAACGGATTTACTTTAGTGAGAACTTGGACCGCAACGGATAATTGTGGAAATACAACATCAGCTTCTCAAACGATTTCTGTTTCAGATTTAGAAGCGCCAGTATTGAGTGCTAACCCAGCTGACGAAACAGTTCAATGTGGAAGTGTGCCAGATGCGCAAAACATTACAGCAACGGATAATTGTGATGAAAATGTAAATGTAGTGTTTACTGAAGATAGAATTGATGGACCATGCCCAGAGAATTATAGTTTGATTAGAAGATGGACTGCTATCGATGCTTGTGGAAATGGAGTAGAGCATGTTCAAACAATTGTAGTAGAAGATACCATTGATCCAGTACTATTTGGAATTCCTGCTGATGCAACTGCAGAATGTGATAACATTCCTCCTGCTGTTCAACCAGGTGCAGGTGTTGGTGCAACTGATAATTGTGATACAGATGTTGAGGTAACTTTATCTATTGAAATTATTGAAGGTGATTGTGAATACAATTATACAATGAATAGAAATTATGTGGCAACTGATAATTGTGGAAACTTCGTAATTGGAACACAGACGATTATAGTTCAAGATACTCAAGCACCAACAATTTCTTGCCCGGATGCAGCAGTCATCAATTGTGACAATGCTAATACGGACCCTTCAATTACAGGTCAAGCAACTGCAAGTGACAATTGTAGTAGTGTCGATATAACTTTTACAGATAGTGCTATCACTGGTGAATGTCCACAGACTTTAGTCAGAACTTGGAAAGGAACAGATGTATGTGGAAACACATCAACATGTTTACAAAATATTACCATACAAGATGTTGCTGCACCGACAATTACTTGTCCGCCTACTGCAGATATTAATTGTGCTGCTACAGCAGATCCAGCAGTAACAGGTTCTGCAACTGCAGCTGATAATTGTAGTTCTGTTACACTAAATTATACAGATGGAGCGGAACAAGGAAATTGTGGACCAGGTCAAAACAGATTCTTTGTAAGAACTTGGACTGCTACCGATGTTTGTGGAAATGAAAGCTCTTGTGAGCAAATGATCAACATTATCGATAACGTGCCTCCACAGATTCTAAATGTGCCAGCAGATGAAAGTGCAGCATGTGGAAATATTCCTCCTGTCCAAAATGGAGTAGTGACCGCAACCGATAACTGTGATACAAATGTTGATTTAGTTTTGACAGAAGAAACAATTCCTGGTGCTTGTGCTAATGGATTTAATTTAATTAGAACTTGGACTGCTACTGATGATTGTGGAAATGTCAGTACAGCAACACAAACTATAGCGGTTGATGACACGGTTGCTCCAGAATTAAGTCAACAACCTGCAGACACCAATGTAGAATGTGGAAATATCCCAAGTGCACCTACGGTTACAGCAACTGACAATTGTGATGAAAACGTAAATGTGGTTTATACTGAAGACAGAATTGATGGACCATGCCCAGAAAATTATAGTTTAATCAGAAGATGGACGGCAACAGATGATTGTGGAAACGAGACCATGCATGTACAAACGATAGTTGTAGAAGATACACAAGATCCAGTCCTATTTGGAATTCCTGCAAATGCTACCGTAGCGTGTGATAATATTCCTCCAGCAGTTCAACCAGGTGCTGGTGTCGGAGCAACTGATAATTGCGATACAGATGTTGAAGTGACGTTGTCGGTTGAAATAATTGAAGGACCATGCGAGTATAGTTATACGATGAATAGAATTTATGTGGCAACCGATAATTGCGGAAACTTCGTAATTGGAACACAGACGATAACAGTTCAAGATACACAAGCACCAGTATTGACCTGTCCTGCAGATGCAGTTGTGAATTGTGATAATTCTAACACAGATCCTACAATAACTGGTCAGGCAACTGGTATTGATAATTGTAGTTTTGTTGATATGACATTCGCAGATGCAGCAGTAACAGGTAATTGTCCTCAGAGTTTTGTGAGAACTTGGACAGGTACAGATGTTTGTGGAAACGCTTCCTCTTGCACACAAAACATTACCATTCAAGATGTTTCAGCGCCAACCATTACTTGTCCTCCAACAGCAGAAATAAGTTGTGAAGTATCAGGTGTTGTCGTAGGAGATCCTACAGCAACTGATAATTGTAGTGAAGTTATATTCTCAAGTTCTATTGGAAATATACAAGGAAATTGTGGACCAGGTACGAATAAATTCTACGTTGTTACATGGACTGCATCGGATGTTTGTGGTAATGAAAGTTCTTGCCAGCAAACTATCAACGTAATTGACAATGTGCCACCGCAAATTCTAAATGTACCAGCAGATCAAAGTGCAGCATGTGGAAACGTTCCACCAGCTCCTGGAAATGGAGTGGTTACCGCCACTGATAATTGTGATACAAATGTGGACCTTGTATTGACGGAAGAAACTTTACCAGGTGCTTGTGCGAATGGATTTAACTTAGTAAGAACTTGGACGGCAACAGATGATTGTGGAAACGTAAGTACTGCAACACAAACAATTTCAGTGGATGATGTAGAAGCACCAACATTAAACCAGCAACCAGCTGATATGAATGTAGAATGTGGAAATGTACCAAGTGCGCCTACTGTTACCGCAACTGATAATTGTGATGATAATGTAAATGTTGTTTACACAGAAGATAGAATTGATGGACCTTGTCCTGAAAATTATAGTTTGATTAGAAGATGGACTGCGACGGATGCTTGTGGAAATGAAACCATGCACGTACAAACAGTAGTTGTAGAAGATACACAAGATCCTGTCTTATTTGGAATTCCTGCAAATGCTACCGCAGCGTGTGATAACATTCCTCCAGCTGTTCAACCAGGTGCTGGTGTCGGAGCAACTGACAATTGCGATACAGATGTTGAAGTGACGTTGACGGTTGAAATAATTGAAGGACCATGCGAGTATAGTTATACGATGAATAGAATTTATGTGGCAACCGATAATTGCGGAAACTTTGTAATTGGAACACAGACGATAACAGTTCAAGATACACAAGCACCAGTATTGACCTGTCCTGCAGATGCAGTTGTGAATTGTGATAATTCTAACACAGATCCTGCAATAACTGGTCAAGCAACTGCAACGGATAATTGTGGAAACGCGACCGTAACTTATGAAGATAGTCCTGGCATTGGAAATTGCCCTCAGACATTTGTTAGAACTTGGACTGCTATTGATGAATGTGGAAACAGTACTTCGTGTACACAAAATATTACCATTCAAGATGAAAGTGCACCAGTTATTAATTGTCCTGCAGATGCAGTAGTAAATTGTGCTGGTGGAAGTGATGATCCTTCTGTAACTGGAGTAGCTACTGCAACGGATAATTGTAGTACCGTAACAATAGATTACTCAGATGGATCAACTTCTGGAGATTGTGCAACTGGTATTACATTTATTAGAACTTGGACTGCAACTGATATTTGTGGAAATGCGGTTTCATGTGAACAAACCATTACAATTGTAGATGATACCGCACCAGTAATTACTTGTCCAGCAGATGCGCAAGTGTCATGTGGATCAAGTACAGAACCTTTTGCAACAGGTACTGCTTCTGCAACAGATGATTGCAACACGGTGTCTGTTTCTCATACAGATGGTTCAATAACTGGAAATTGTCCTGAAGCATTTGTAAGAACCTGGACTGCAACAGATCTTTGTGGTAACACAACAACTTGCACACAAACTATTACGATTGTTGATGATACGGCACCAGTGATTTCTTGTCCACCAAACACAACCGTTAATTGTGCGGACAATAACACGGATCCATCAGTTACCGGATCGGCAACAGCAACAGATGATTGTAACGGAGCACTTATCAATTATGAGGATGGTCCAATTTCAGGAAGTTGTCCTCAGTCATTTGTGAGAATATGGACGGCAATAGACGATTGTGGTAATACAGCTTCGTGCGAACAAATTATCATGATAATAGATACAGACGGACCAACTATTTCTTGCCCAGCAAATATCGAAGTGGATTGTAATGCTAGTACAGATGTAAGTGCTACAGGAAATGCAACGGCAACAGATGCTTGCGGAAATGCTACTGTAACTCATGTTGATGGACCATTGTTAGGAAATTGTCCAAGATACTTTGTAAGAACATTTACAGCTACTGATGAATGTGGAAACACTTCAACTTGTGAGCAAGATATCACGATTGTAGACAATGAGGCTCCAGTTATTACTTGCCCAGCGGATGCGGATGTTGAATGCTCAACAGGTAATACCGATCCATCTTCTACAGGAATGGCAACAGCGAATGACAATTGTGGATTCACAGATGTAACGTATGTGGATAGTGATGAAACTGGTGAATGCCCTAGAACATTTGTCAGAACTTGGATTGCTGAAGATGAATGTGGAAATATCAGCACTTGTGAACAACTTATCACAAAGGTTGATAACACCGCTCCTACATTAACTTGTCCTATTGATATTGTTATCGAATGCGAGAATATTGATATTTCTCCTGCAAATACCGGAATTGCACAAGCGATTGATAATTGCGGAAATGTTGTATTAGATTACACCGATGGTCCAATGACTGGCGATTGTCCAAAACAATTTGTGAGAACTTGGTCGGCTGTTGATGGTTGCGGAAATGGTACGACTTGCGAACAAGTCATTACCATCAACGATGGAACTGCTCCTGAAATTACATGTCCTGCAAACGTAGAAGTTGATTGTAATAATGGTACTGCTCCTGATGTGACTGGTGAAGCAGTTGGATTCGACGATTGTTCTTCAGTGACCGTTGAATATACGGATGGTCCTCTGACCGGTGCTTGTCCTCAAAGTTTTGTAAGAACTTGGTCAGCGACAGATGCATGTGGAAATGTTTCTAATTGCGAACAGATAATTACAATTATTGATAATACAGCACCAACCTTTACATGTGCTCCTGATGTTGAAGTAAATTGCGATAGCAGTCTTGATCCAAGTGTTACTGGCGAACCTTCATTCTTAGATGATTGTAGTGAAGCAAGTGCAGTCTATACGGATGGATCATTGCAAGGAGATTGTCCTCTATACTTTGTAAGAACTTGGACAATATCTGATGATTGTAATAATACAACAACATGTACGCAAACAATTACAATTTTGGACAACGTTGATCCAATAATCACTTGTCCTGCAGATTTTGCTTACGAGTGTGGTGCAGGTAATCCAGATCCAACAGTTTCTGGATATGCTACAGCAAATGATGCCTGTTCAGATAATGATGTATTGATTACTCATAGTGATGGACCAGTGACAGGAAGTTGTGCAACAGGTGGTGCTTCATTCATAAGAACATGGACTGCAACTGACGCATGTGGAAATACAGCAACTTGTGATCAAACAATTACAATCTTAGATGATGAAGCTCCTGTGATTACATGCTCTACAGATGTGAATGTAGATTGCAGTAACGGAAATACGACACCAGACTTTACTGGTTATGCAGTAGCAACGGATAATTGTGATAACCCAGTAGTTACTTATACGGATGGATCTACTTCAGGTGACTGTCCAGCTAGTTTTGTAAGAACATGGACTGCAACGGATGGTTGTGGAAATACCGCAACTTGTACTCAGACGATAACAGTTACGGACGATGTTGCTCCAACAATTACCTGTCCAGCAGATTACGAAGTAGTTTGTGGAACAACGGATTCAAGTCCGGCGGTAGCAGGTGAAGCAACTGCTTCTGATGCTTGTTCAACTACGACAATTGATTATTTAGATGGTGCAATGAGTGGAAGTTGTCCTGCATACTTTGTAAGAACGTGGACTGCAACTGATGCTTGTGGAAATACCGCAACTTGTGACCAAACGATTACAATGGCTGATAACATTGCACCTACGATTACTTGTCCTGTTGATGTAACGATCGATTGTGGTTCAAGTATGGATCCATGGAATATTGGTATGGCAACAGGGGCAGATAATTGTACTGCTGAAGTTGACCTGGTATTTGATTATGTAGATTGGGGTGACATCAATGCTTGTCCTACGACTATAACAAGAGTATGGACAGTAACTGATGCTTGTGGAAATGAAGCAACTTGTGAGCAAATCATTACTTTGGAAGATGGAGGAGTTTGTGATAACGTAGAAACAGGCGGTGAGATTTGTTGTGATCAGACAATCTGCTCAGGTGGCGTACCAAACTTAATAGCTAACACCGTATTCCCTACTGGTGGAACGGGTGATCTTGAATACTTATGGCTATGTACAACTACCAACACACCATTTGATCCAAATAGTACGGATTGGACAGTTGTTCCAAATAGTAATACACCGGATTATCAACCAGGTAACTTGTATCAGACAAAGTACTTTATCAGATGTGTACGTCGTGATAACTGTGAAGAGTATATCGGAGAATCAAACATCGTTACGGTATTTGTGAATCCACTTCCTACAATTAATATTTCAGAAGGCCCTAATGGCAATGGTAATCCGGCTTGTGCTGAAGAGTCTTATGCTTATCAAGCGACTTCGGGTGGAGCAGGTGCGACTTATAATTGGTCATTTGGACCGAATGCAACGCCTTCAACCGCAACCGGAATTTCAGTACCAAGTGTTGTTTGGAGTACACCAGGGAATTACTCAATTGAATTGACGGTTACAACAAATGATTGCTCTGCAACAATTCCATTTCAAGTTGAAGTGATAGACTGTCCTGGATTTGTATTCATTGATTTTGAAGCAGTCTCTAACGATGGGGAAACTTCAGACTTGACATGGATAACAAAATACCAGCAACAAAATAGTACTTACATAATTGAACGTTCAAATGATGGAATTACTTTCACAACTTTGGATGATCAATTATCAAATGGTCTGTTTACAGAAGATGCACGTTACTTGAAAAAAGATGCACAACCAAGATTAGGAAACAACTGGTATCGAATCAAATATCTTGAGCCAGATGGAGATTTCGTTTACTCTAAAGTTGAACTAGTAGTTTACGAATCACCTGAAAGCGCAGACATGTTTGTTTATCCGAATCCTTTCAATGAGCAATTTACAATCGAAATGATTGAGCCTTTGAGAGCAGGAGCACTGATTCAAATTGTGGATACTTGGGGACAAGTTATTCAGACACATGTTACAGAAAATCATGCTACTCAATATACGATTGATTTAACAGAGCATCCAGATGCACCTTATTTCATCTATATTAAGTATGATCAATTCAATTTTGCAACCTTCAAAATTGTGAAGATTACTGACAAATAAGAGAACTAATCTGGTTCCATAGTCAATATGGTTTTAAGAACGGGGGAGATTAATTAATCTTCCCCGTTTTTTATAAATTTACATTGATGTCGAAATTTAAGGAATATACAAACGATGAATTAGTAGCTCTTTTTAAGAAAGATAAGGAGCATGCTATCGAAGTTTTATTTCGAAATTATTACAAGTACGTTTGCAACGTTTTATACCCTGTGTTGAAGGATAAACCAGTCATTGAAGACATTGCTCAAGATGTGTTTTACGACTTATGGAGAAAAAAGGAAAAGCTTGAAATCAATACTTCTTTAAGTGCCTACCTTAAAAGAGCAGCCATCAATAAAGCTTTGAATCATATCCGGGATCAACGGATGAAATTTGATGACTATGCAGATGTGCCACTAATAAAAAGTCCGGAATTAAATTCACAGCGGAAAATCGAAGTACAGGAAATGGAGATGCTGGTTCAAAATACCATCAATCAACTACCAGAGAGATGTAGAATCATCTTTTCTTTAAGCAGATATGAGCAAATGAGTTATCGTGAAATTGCTAAACAGCTGGATATATCCGTTAAAACAGTTGAAAATCAAATATCCAAAGCATTAAAAGAACTTAGAATCCACCTAAAACCGTATTTGAACGAAAAAATTGTCACCTGTTTTGCATTTCTATTCTATTACTTAGGGTAGTGGTAGGGGGTGGAATGTTTTTTAGTGTCAATACAATTAGAACGAAGTAAAACTATATTTACAGAATCAAAATGACTGAAGAAAAATATCTTTCATTAATTCATAAAAAGCTAAGCGGAGGGATTAACACCTCAGAGCAAATTGAATTGAACAAGTGGCTTGATGAAGACAAGGTCAATCAGAAGATTTCAGAGGAGTATGAACTTATTTGGAAGCTAACAGAGACGGTAGAAAATAACTTTGATGTAGATATAGATCATGGATTCAATCAACTACAAAAGCGAATTAAATCTGAAAGTACGAATACAGTGAAAACGACAAGCAAGGTCGTTCCGATGAGAAGAAGATTATTACAAGTTGCAGCTGCACTCGCATTATTATTAAGTGTTGGCTTTTTATTCAATCTGTATAATTCCACCGACCTAGAAACCAATTGGGTTACCATAACAACTGGTGAAAATGAAAAGAAATCAGTTACACTGGCGGATGGTACAATTGTATCTATTAATCAAAATTCGAAATTTAAATATCCTGAATCTTTTGTCGCTAAATCAAGAAGTGTACAATTGGTAGGAGAAGCATTTTTCGAGGTAGCAAGAGATGAAGCACTACCATTTATTATCGACACCGATAAAACACAAATTACTGTTTTAGGTACTACCTTTAATGTCAGAGAATATGCTTCAGAGTTGATGACAGAAGTGATAGTCAAAACAGGTAAAGTAAAATTTTCTCCCAAAAACAACAATGAGGCTGTTCAATTAACCGCATTTAAAAAAGGAGTTTATTTTCACACCGATCGTAAGTTAAAAGCTGCTACTCTTGTTCACTTGAACGATTTGGCGTGGCACTCTGGGGAGATAAAATTCCAAAGAACCTCACTGAAAGAGGTGCTTCAAATCCTCAAACGTCAGCTCAATTGTACGATTGAAGTTGAGAACAAACAATTGTTGTCATGCAAATACAATGGGAATTTTAGTAACCTAAAATTAGATCAAATTGCCAATGCGATCTCGACTTCTTTTGGAGCTGCTAATCCTACTTACAATACGACATCGAAGCAATACCTCATCGTTGGAGGTGCTTGTGTCAATCAGTAATTCGTACGAACATTCGTTCTTTAACACCTTTCTAGGTAGTTGCAATTCAATAGCTTTATTCGTAATTTAATGCATTCTCTTGGTTGATGATACCCAGCAATGCAGTTAGCAATGAAGCATTTTTACCTCCTAATTCTACTATCTATATACACTCAACTCTCCTTTGGACAATCGCCTCTGGATAAAGAATTGAATTACAATTTTTTTGAGGTAAGTTATGAAGAGGCACTCAACATGCTGATCAATAAAACTGATTTAAACATCATTTTCTCATCTAATATCCTTCCTTCTAACAAAAAATTTACATTAAATTCAAAAGGTAAAACCGTTCGTTTTGTTTTGGATCAATTCGTCGATGGAGAATCCTTAGCCTATAAAGTAGATGGACAATTGATAAATGTATTTTATCAAAAAGCTTACTATCGATTATCCGGATATATTCAAAGTAAAAATGACGGAGAAAGATTATATGCTGCAAATGTTTCAATCGTTTCAACTACAAAGGGAACTTATAGCAATAATTTTGGATTCTACAGTATTAATTTGCCTGCCGAAGAAGTGTATGTCAATTTTTCATATTTGGGATACGAGACCAAGCAACTAAAATTTAATCTAACAAAAGATCAATTTTTAACTATTGAATTAGAACCTTCTATAATGGAGCCGATTGAGGTTTGGCCCCAAGTTGATACGATTGAAACAAAACTTCCGATCACGATAAAGGAAACCAATATAAGTTCGACGGCCATTAGTGCACAGAAATTATCTAGGTTACCTACTTTCGCTGGAGAGTCTGATTTAATTAGAACTGCACTCTTATTACCTGGTGTAACATCTGCCGCAGATGGGATTGGTGGTATTCACGTTAGGGGAGGGAATCCGGATCAAAACTTAATTTTGTTGGATGGTGCGCCGATTTACAACCCGTTTCATACGGCTGGTCTATTTTCTATTTTTAATTCTAATGTCATAAGCAATGCGACTTTGCTGAAAGGAGCGTTTCCGGCAAGGTATGGAGGAAGAATTTCATCAGTTTTGGATGTGAGAACGAAGGAAGGAAATAACAAAGAAATTGCAGGTGAAATAGGGATTGGGTTAATCTCAGGAAAAGCAACTTTGGAAGGACCAATTTTAGGTGGGAATGGTTCGTTTATTGTTAGTGGTCGACGTACATTTATAGATCGAATTGTTGAAAATCAAACACGTCAAATCAAATTACGAGATACACTTAACAATTTGATTCCGAGAGAAGGGTTTTCAGGATATAATTTCTACGACTTGAATTTAAAGGCAAACTATAATTTTTCTGATAAAGACAAAATTTACATCAGCTATTATAGAGGGTCTGATAGTTTTCATGATGAAGAAAGACAACTCTTAATTGATAGTGTTGAAAACGTTTTCTTATTTGATAGTTTGAGTCAAGATCTTGGATGGGGAAATGAATTGCTCTCTTTTCGTTGGAACCATTTGTTTAGCAATCGCTTATTTTTCAACATGACGTTGACGTATAGTAGTTTTGAATTTGGATCTTCCTTACTAAACTCTGCCAAACAAGATGAAGGCTCCATCAATGATTTTGAAAGGACGAATATTTCTGATTTCAGTTCTACGATTACCGACTATGGAGTGCGATTTGATTATGATTATGCCTTGTCGGACAAGCATCAGATAAAATTCGGTGGTACCTACACGAATCATACTTTTATTCCTGGAGTAGGTGGGGTATCTATCCAATCTATTGAAGCGGATTCAATCGGTATCGAAGTGGAGAATAATCTCGATTCTCTTAAAGCGAATTCAACGGTAAGAGCAAATGACTTTAGTGCTTACATTGAAGATAACTTTTCGATCAGCTCTAATTTTAAGGTTAATGTGGGAATTCACTTTTCCTACTTTGAGGTGCAACAAGAATTGTACACAGCTTTCCAGCCAAGAGTGGCAGCATTCTATCAAGTCGGAGAGAACCTTCAGTTGAAAGGATCGTTTGGAAGGATGCGACAACACTTACATGTTTTGAGTAATTCTAACATTGGACTACCCAACGATTTGTGGGTTCCTGCAACTAAGAATATTAAGCCACAAGATTCTTGGCAAGGAGTATTAGGATTTGATTATTCATTTAAAAAAGGGATTGGACTTTCTATCGAAGGTTATTTAAAACAAATGGATAATTTGATATCCTATCAAGAAGGTGCAAGTTTCTTAATTGAAGTTGGTGATAGTCAAACTGGTGGAATTGAAGGACGGAATTGGGAGTCCAAAGTTACTGCAGGAACCGGTATTGCTTATGGTGCAGAAGTAATGTTAGAAAAGAAAATGGGTAGAACGAGTGGTTGGGCGAGTTACGTTTATGCACATTCCAGAAGACAGTTTGATGAGATTAATAATGGAGAAGTTTATGTACATCGATATGATAGACGACATAATTTTAAAATTGCGTTATCTCATTATTTCACCCCTTGGTTGCAAGGTAATCTGAATTGGAATATTTCTACAGGAATAGCTACAACACTTCCCCAAAGTGTATTCAAATTTGAATTACCTGGAATGAACAATGGAGATAATGGAGGAGAGGTCATAGATTTTGGTCCCAAAAACAGTAGACGATTACCAAGCTATCATCGTTTTGACGCAGGATTCAACATTTTTCTAAAAAGAGGAAGCTTAAATCATATTTTTAATATAGGTGCCTACAATATTTACAATCGCAGGAACCCACTTTACGTTACCTTTAGAGAGCGTTTTGTGGATGATAATACTTTTGTCAAAAGAGAATTCGTTGAGGTAAGTCTGATTCAATTTTTACCGTCTTTTAGCTACACCCTAAAATTTTAAATGATGTTGAGATTTAAATTGCTTCTATTATTATTTGGAATTTTCCTACTCACAAGTTCAACCTGTGAAAAGACTTTTGATATTGATACACTTGATACACCAAGACTAGTTTTGAACTGCATTTTTACACCAAAAAAACCACTGGCCGTTGCTTTATCAGCGAGTAGACCGATTATCTCAGCAGACTCAAGAGTTTTATTTGGAGAATCCGTTGAAGTAGTAAAACCTGATGGCAATATCATCCCCCTCAATATGGAGACAATCGTTAAAGATAGCACATTGATTAGCTGGTTTGTAGATAGTACATTTTTTCCGGAAGTAGGGGTGAATTACACAATCAATGCATCTGCAAATAATGTAGAACCTGTTACATCCAACAATACAATTCCCGAAAAAGTGAATGTATTAAATGCTTCTTTTGATAGTTTACTTGTCGAGAAAAGTCAATTTGAATTGGGTCAAAGAGACATTTGGATCAATGTTGAATTTGAATTAGAAGATAAACCAGGAGATCATTTTTATCACTTTTATGCTTATCGACAAGAAATTCTGTGGGCGGATTCTACTGGTATTCCGGATTATACCTTCCATGATACTTATTTCAACAACGATTTAATTGATTTAAATAATTCTATCGGACTCGGTTCCTCCGGTCTGGTTTATACGGATAATAGCTTGCTTTTTAAAGATGAGGATGGCGGATCGAATTTCGTCTCTTTTGACATTGGATTTACTTTCCGTCATACGAGTGAAGCCATCAGAAATCTTCGTTTTGAATTAAGAACCGTTTCTGAAGAATACTATAAATTTCACGTTGCAAAACGAAAACAAGAATTGGTGCGAAATGATGAATTTGCAGAGCCGATTATCGCTTTCAATAATATTGAGGGAGGTTTGGGACTTTTTGGTGGTTATGATATCGTGCAAATTGATAGCTTAATTATGCAATAAATCCTGTTTTTTCGCTGATTTTTCGCCTTTTCACTTCTTTTTATTCGGAGATTCCAAATAAAATCGAAAAAAAATGTCTTTCTAATAGGGGTACGACAAATATTATGTGTCTATATAATCAAACAGGCAACTCGGGAAATCATGTTTCTTGTTTTTCTCACACTAAAAGATTTGATTATGAAAAAAGACAGCTTAGGATTCTTGCACCACTTCCCTTTATTTGAAGGTCTTCATGAAAACGAGATGGAGCAACTGAAAGAAATGGTTGAATTTAAAACTAAACCAAAATTTAGTTACATCTTTTTACCAGATGAGGACGCTAAATATATTTACTTCTTGGTGAAAGGAATGATTAAAACAGGAACTCATTCCAACGATGGAAAAGAAATTATCAAATCTATTTTGCACCCATTTGCCATGTTCGGTGAGTTATGTATTATCGGCGAAGAAACGCGTTGCGATTTTGCAAAAGCAATGAATGGAGAGGTTCACTATTTCCAATTGAAAGAAGAAGATTTCAAATCTTTAATGCTGAGAAACAAATCTGTAGGTGATAAAATCCTGAAAATAATTGGTCAACGTTTACGCAAAGCAGAGAATAGATTGGAGTCCTTGATTTTTAAAGATGCAAGAACTCGTATCATCGAATTTTTAAAAGATAGTGCAAGAAAAAGAGGTCGTCAAGTAGGCTATGAAATGTTGGTGAAACATTGTTTAACCCAACAAGATATCGCCAACTTAACAGGAACCTCCCGTCAAACCGTAACCTCTGTGTTAAATGAATTAAGAAAATCGAATCTCATCTATTTTAATAGAAGAAGTATTCTCATCAGAGACATGGCCAAATTAACCTAGGTTTTGTGATTAATAATGAAATGAAAAGTCGCTGCAAAATTAAGTTTGTAGCGACTTTTTTTTGCTATAATTGATTTGAAAGATAATGTTTTATCTGAGCAATCAGTTATCAGAATTGGAACTAGCATCATTATTGAATTTATAACAATAAAAAGATGTTTGCCCAAAATTTTGAGTCAGGATGTTTATACTTTTTATGCAAGCATACTTTATATAGATGGAAGCACTAAATTGAAAACTGGAGATATTACCTTAATCAGATCAGGGGATGTAGCTTTTATTTTTTCAACACTTTTTTGCTTATCGAAAATGCTTCCCCCACGATGTTGATGAAATAAAATCCTGTTTTTAAAGACTGAGTTTCCAAAACAATTGAGGTAGTTAATTCATTCACCTCTAATTTTTTCTCCAATACTTTTTTTCCATTGGCATCAATCACGGAAATGTAGTGTTCGGAAGATTTTGACAATGATGAATTAAAATGAATTTCTATCGTTTCATCAAATGGGTTGGGAGCTATTGTAGTCGTAGGAGCGTGCGATATTTCTTCTGTTGAAATGATCGTATTATTCAGGTAGGGATTGATATCAAAAGAAAATAATTTTGCATCCAAGGCAGAGAATTTTTCAGAGCTGATATATCCATAGCCAGTACTTTTAAAACAAGCACCCTCAATTTGACTGGTATTTATCGCACTTCCTAATGAAATGTATCGCTTATTTCCAGAAAATAAATCCATTCCTTCGTAATCAAATAGCAACCACATAAAAGAAATACCACCTGGTGTATAGCCAGTCAAAATTACATGCCCTTCATCATCTATCGCTGCGCTTGAAATTAAGCCTTGGGTGTCAAATTCACTTTGTAGTTGTGCGATATGCGTGCCTGGTGTGTTAGGTAGTGTGTAGTGTTTTGTTTTTTCATTCACCCAGTTTTTAGAAAACAAGTGAATTGTATTGTTTTGAATAACAAATGCTTCACAATCGAAATTGTTGTTGTTTGGTAATTCTGGAAATGAACTTTGGTCACTGTAAGAAAAATTAATCACTTCTGAATTTACAATGTTAGAAGTCAAAGCGCTTTTCTGAATTCGATGAATTGCTAAATCCATTCTGTTTCCAGGATTGTTTCCAAAATCTCCTACAAAAATATGGGTCTCATCTTCAGCCATATCTTCCCAATCAATATTATCGGCTGTCGCGATGATTACTTCTTGCAAAATAGTGCCCGTCAAAGTATCTATTCGATAAATCTTATCTGGATTTCCACCATCATTGTGTGTCCAAAGATTATTGTTGAAAAAAGCCAAACCCGAAGTTTCTATAATCGTATTAGGAAGTGTGGTCAGTTGTGTCAAATTAAAAGCGGTCGCAGGGTACAAACAACTACCATCATTGGTGGTCGCTGTTGCTGAAAAATTGGACGCCTGAGGATCCGTGCAGCCTGCTTGAGAATAACCGATATGTGTGTAAAAACAAGCAATTAATACAGCGATTGTAAATTTCATATGAATTCAATTATTAACTAAATGTGAACTAATGTTTACGTAATTGCAAATTTTTACTTAAATTATACAGAATAGACGCATTATTTATGCGAATTTCGTCTTTTGTTCTGAATCCATCAATATTAAATCTTTGATGTTGATTCTATAATTTAAAACTACTTTTTTGAAAGGATTTCTAGGAATATTCTTACTAATTGTATTAGTCGGTGGTGCATTTGTACCAGTTGATTTGCCATACTCATTTGAGAGTACCGGAAGAGTCTATCCTTTGCAAAGTTGGATTCTTCAAAAAAATCCAGATGGGACGTTGATTAGTATGTTGCATGATCATAAGACTGGATTAATGAGTGATTATTCCAGCTATCAATTTGATCGTGGTGATGTCGTCAATATTAATTTTAATCCAAATGGAGTGGAAAATCGATCCATCGTAAAAGGGGAGTTGGTTGCCAATATTTCTTCCAATATGTTGTCTCAAAATCTTATACAGTTGCAAAATCAATTGGCCATTGAAAAAGCAAGATTAGAAAATGTGAGTACAGGAGAAAAACCAGAAATTGTAGCCAATAATAATGAAAAAATACGATTAGCAAAACAAGATGTAGCCATTGCTCAAAAAGTATTTGACCGAGCGCAATTGACATTCAAGGAAGGACTTATCGCCAGATCAGAATTTGAATTTGCGGAGAATGCCTTGAAAGAAGCAAAACTAGCAGTAGAGGTAGAAGAGGGAAAGTTAATGGTAGTAAGTACAGGTCAAAAGCCTGAAGAAATAAAATTGGTGGAAGCGAAAATCAAGTCACTCCAAAACCAAATTGCTTTCAACAATACCACCAACGACAACTACAATATTTTCTCACCCATTAATGGACAGATAAGGTATGAATCCAGTCCTGAAGGAGATCGAATGATTGTTGAAGATACTTCCAATTACGTTTTATTTGTGCCTATCAAATTATCTAACACGGCATTTGTGGATTCAAATTCTGTGGTGGAAATTGAATTGATGGGAAGAGATACCACCTTGGAAGCGACCTTAGTGGACATGGGCGGGAAAGTCGAAATCTTAGGAAGAGAACAAGTAGTGATTGCCAAAGCACTGGTTCCAAACTTCAAGGAAGGATTGACCATTGGAATGCCAGTGGTCAGTCGAATTTCTGTGGGAGAAGTAACACCTTACGAATATTTGGAACGCTCGATGAAAGTAGATTTTAAATAATGCTACGGTACGAAAATAAATATTACATTCCTGAAAATAAAGTGCCGTTATTGCGGTCGATGCTATTACCTTTTGTAAAGTACGATCCATTCGCCGATTCCATGCCTGATAAAAAATATACGGTACGTAGTATCTATTTTGAAACCCCGAAGTTCGAATGTTATTGGCGAAAATTAGCAGGTCTTGCATTCAGAGACAAATTAAGATTGAGAGGTTACAATAATGTTGAAGATGAAAACAATGTGGTCTTCTTCGAAATCAAAAGAAAGAAGGAAATTCCTTTGGAAAAATTTCGGGCGAAAACAAAATACGGAAAAGCTAAAAAAATATTCAAAGGAGCAGACCCACGAACTTTAATAAAACCCGATGGTCAAAAAAATGTCAGTAGGTTTATGTACAATCTGCATACGCGAAAAATGCGACCAGTTGTACTCGTAGTGTATGAACGAGAAGCTTTGATGGCCAAGAC
>CALFWW010000215.1 GCA_937928575.1 uncultured Saprospiraceae bacterium
GCTGTTTTTAAACCACTGAATGAAAAATCAAGATCAGGAATATTTGGCTCTGGAAACGGAAATACGGGTTTACCTTGTTTAGCCAACTTGTCGATGATCGGTCCTGCTGGATAATCCAAACCTAACAACTTACCTGTTTTATCAAAAGCTTCACCTGCTGCATCATCTTTTGTCGAACCCAGCACCTCCATTTCAAGATAATTTTTGATCAAAACAATTTGAGTATGGCCACCTGATACAGTCAGACATAAGAAAGGGAAAGCCGGTTTAGGATCATCAATAAAATGCGCGAGTATGTGCGCTTGCATGTGATTGACTTCAATAATCGGAATGCCCAAAGTCAAAGCCAATGATTTCGCAAAGGAGACTCCAACCAATAAACTTCCCATTAAGCCAGGACCACGTGTAAAAGCAACAGCATCCAAATCTTTTTTATCAATTCCAGCTTTTTGAATAGCAACAGCCACGACGGGAACAATATTTTCTTGATGTGCACGAGACGCCACTTCAGGCACGACACCACCATATTTTTTATGTACTTCCTGACTGGCCACTATATTACTTAAAACTTTGTCATCTTGGAGCACAGCTGCACTCGTATCATCACAAGAAGATTCAATTGCTAATAAATACATTCGGATATATTAAAAAATAAATAAATTGTTCTAAATTAGTAGGACATTATTTAAAACAGCTAAAATAGAATTTATATGTTTGGAAAGAAAAAAAATGGTAGTAGTGCTATTGGAAACTCATCAAATAATCTAGAAGAAACCTCTTTTCAAAATCAAACCTCTGTAATTACCCAAGGTACTCGAATCGAAGGCAAGGTCCAATCTAGTGATAGTTTGAGAATTGATGGACATATTATAGGGGAAGTCAACTGTAAAAACAAGTTAGTCATAGGCGCTACTGGAAAAATTGAAGGAGACGTAAGAGCGGGTGATTGCAATTCGAGTGGCACCATAGAGGGCAATACAACCGTAGCTGGCAATATGAATTTCGCTGCCACCGCTAAATTTAAAGGAATCCTCAAAGCAGCCAACATGAATATGGAATTAGGCGCACAATGTACCGGAGAAATGCTGGTAGGCCCTAAATCAAACACGCCAACACCTCGTAAGGACGGAATTACTACCGTAAATAGTTAATTAAATAGTTTTCCTAAAAATCACTTTACCTATTCAAAAAAGGTATATCAAGGAAACTTCCGTTTAATTCACTAATTTTCAGGGCATAATGTAAAATCTTTTCAAGAAAAAGCATTATTATTGTGTCTTAACAAACCGAATAAAAACAGGAGATGAGAATCATAATTAATGTCATTTTAGCAGCAGCAATTCTGGGCCTTTTATACTTACTGTATACAAGTATTGCCGAACCAATTTCATTCAAAAATAGCTACGATCTAAGAAAACAAGCTGTGGTTGATCGATTAACTAAAATTCGTCAGGTACAAGAATGTTACCGCGGGATTACAGGTGAGTTTGCATCCAGTTTTGAAGATTTAGAAAGTGTAATGAAAACAGGTGTATTCAAGATCGTTCAAGTTTATGGTGATCCAGATAATCCAACTAATAAATCATTGAGATATGACACACTACGTAGACCTGCAAATGATTCCATGAGAATTTTAGGAATTAATGTTGATTCACTAAAATATATTCCTTATGCGGATGGTGCTAAATTTAATATCGATGCGGACACAATGACTTATCAAAAGACATTAGTACCTGTTGTAGAAGTTGGTACTACCTATGATACTTTTATGGGTAAATTCGCAGATGCAAAATATGCAAGATACGATAGTGGTTATGAACCAAGTGCATCCATTAAATTTGGCGACATGAGTAAACCTAATACTTCTGGTAACTGGGAGCGATAGGTTAAATATAAATTCATAGAAAAACCTTGAGTTATTTCGTTTGGAATGGCTCAAGGTTTTTTTGTTTATTCTGATCTATGGATAAATCAGAATTTTCCAACAACAATACTACAAATTATCCAAACATTTCAATCCAATTTATTATGCGAATCATAGGAGGCACCTTCAAAGGTCGAAAATTTTTTCCTCCAGCAAAAAAATGGCCGACCAGACCAACAACAGATTTTGCCAAAGAAGGACTATTCAATATTTTACAAAATAGTTTCGATTTCGATTCTTTAAAAGTTTTAGATCTCTTTGGGGGAACTGGAAACCACTCTTATGAGTTTATATCGAGAGGATGTAATGATGTAACGTACGTTGATCGTTTCAGAGGTTGTTTGGCATTTGTAAATAAAACAGCCACCGAATTAGACATAGAAGATAAAATCAACATTGTCGCAAATGATGTTTTCAAATATGTCAAGAGCTGCCAACAATCTTATGATTACATCTTTGCCGGACCACCATATGGAATGCCACGTTTAGATGATCTTCCAGATTTGATTTTTGAATATGAATTACTGAACAAGGAAGGTTGGTTTGTCTTAGAACATAACCCAAATCATAATTTTGAAAAACATCCGAATTTCGTAAAAGCAAGAAATTATGGAACGACCATCTTCAGCTTTTTTGAACATCAACAAGATTTA
>CALFWW010000216.1 GCA_937928575.1 uncultured Saprospiraceae bacterium
TGGCAAACATTAATGCTGATGATTCAAGGGATATCTTTGCAAAAAATAAAGCAAAGAAAAAGGCATCAACAGGCTGTTTAATTGGTATGTAATTCGTATGTTTGATTGGTGACTAAGAAACTACTTCAGAAAAAATATATGGTGCTATGTTGAATAGAATGGGTAGTTATTGATTTAGGTGTTATTTTAGTGGCTATGAATAGTGAAATCCCTCCTACCAAAAGCCGCTTTTTCGATAAATTCGGCAAAGTATGAAGCGAGTATAACCACCTCTTTTACACAGCCCGATATAGATAGTGTTTTTGAGGTATACCCCTAGCATATTTCCCTACATAACTAAATAGGTAAAAGGCTTATTCATAAATATCTTTAAAGACAAAGTTAAAACCAATAATTTGTTGCACTGTAAACTGTAAGGCGATTAGATTTCATGATAATTATTTGTTTGTAAATGATTACTGTTTTAATTCGATAAACCTACTTTAGTTTAAATCTATATTTCTTCCTAAAAAAATACCCTGCTATCAAGACTAAACTCATAACTATAGAATATAATATATCAGCATATATTGCTTTTAGATAAAAAGGAATTCTATCAATGTAAGAAGGACTGGTATGCGCTATTCCATAACGACAATGTCTATATAGTGTTATGTTTTCATCTTCGTAATTTCTATATATTTGATTTCCAAAAATAGTATGGAAGGTTCTACTGCTCAATTTGGTGTTTCTCGTTGTTGTCCAACCCAATCCATCTGTGGTATCCCCTCTTGATCCTGAGCGGAATTCTCCAAAGATATGTTGTAAAATAAATGATAAAAGTAATGGCAGAATAATTGCCATGAGAACCATCTTAAAATCTGTTTTATTAATCTGTATTTCTTTTTGTTCTTCCATTTTAATAAATATTTATTGAGTTTTTAAATCGAATCCAAATCGGAGAATATAAATTATAATCGACATTTGGACATGTAAGAGTTATTGTAAAAAGCTTATCTCCTTTTTTTGCTTGATATATTTTGGAATACAACTTTGGTTGATCAGTCGTATAATCATACCAAAACGTAGGTAAATTACTCATAGTAGTTTTACCGAATTTTAGAAACTGCGGATTAATCATATGCTCATTTGCACCTAATTCCCATTCTGTTTCAAAAGTTGTCAAGTCTCCCATTATATCCCAGATTGAATAGCTAGAATACTCAAATGGAATAGTCGTTACTACAACTACAATCGAAGAATTACCATTAATAGCTTTAAAATCAACATTTACCCCAATGACAGATGATGTTTTAGTGAATCCTTTCGGAATTTCAATGTTATAATTACAATTTAAACTCTTCCACGTGGTTTGCGCGGAAGACAAAATAGGGATAAGAAGCAAAATGAATATTATGCTACCTTTGAAATTTAAGTATTTCATGAGTTTATTTTGTTGCTACAAATTAATGAATTTAAAAAAAAGTTGATACAACTCATTAACAAAACACAAATTAAAATCTTTATTTACATGTCTCTTATGAGGGACCTCCTATGCTACATCAAAAGAAAATCATTTTTTTTCCTCCTCCCGCCCTATTTAGATATAACTACTATATGAGAAGATGAGAATCAAAAGAAAGGATAATAAAAAGTATTACTTATAAGAAAAACTTTTAGTTTTCGGGAATTATTCGGGAAAGGTTAAATAAAAAATAGCCTAACTGACTGTTAATCAATTGGCTATCTTTTTTCAGTTGTCGGGGTAGCAGGATTCGAACCTGCGACCCCCTGCTCCCAAAGCAGGTGCGCTAACCGGACTGCGCTACACCCCGAATGTGTAATAATAACTTACACGATAAATATTTTTAATCAGGTAGGTTTAATTTTCAAACGAAATTTAGAAAATTATGTAAACCTTCCTGTATATTTTCAAAGATTCAACTTGGCGGTGAGAGGGGGATTCGAACCCCCGGTACCTGTTTCCAAGCACGCTGGTTTAGCAAACCAGTGGTTTCAGCCACTCACCCACCTCACCGGAAACCTGAAATGAATCAGATTTAAAGCTGAATTCTCTATTGAATCTTATATTGTTCTGATGCCTTTCTTCTAAAGCGCTGCAAATATAGTTAAGCTTTATGCAATAATCAAGGTAAATGTATTTATTTTAATAGATAAGTTCTTAGCGAAGTTTTGACAGTAAAACAAGCCTAATCCTACACAAATAAACTCATTAATCCCCTTTCACAATCTTCCTAGAAATCAATCGGTTCCCAATTTTCATTTGTACAATATAAAGTCCTGGCACAAATCCAGCATCCATTGGGAGCGTAATGGTATTGATTCCAGCATCTAAATCTATTGGAATGTTCAGCAAACTTTTGCTATCCAATGTCAAAATATTTACTTCAATAGTTTGTACGATATCTGATTCTAATGTCAAATTGACTTTCTCTGAAACTGGGTTAGGATAAAAATTGAAGGTGGCTAATTGGCAATCGGTTTCAACTGTTACTACTTTGGTAAAATTTACAGTGCCATCTATGTCAATTTGTTTGAGTCGATAATAAACTAGATTGGTCAGTCCGACTTTATTGTCATTAAACTGATAACTATTGGTAGTAAAACCATTGTTATTTCCAGCAATACTTCCTATATCTGAAAAGCTTATCCCATCATAACTTTTTTGAATAACAAAACTACGGTTATTAGTTTCTGATCCTGTTTCCCACTGCAGCTGAACCTCACAATTTTCTTCTACTCCAGTAAACGAAATTAATTCTACTGGCAAGAAACCAATAGTCTCATCACCAGCTCCTCCTCCTCCTCCCGAAAATGAAGTAACTTTAAATTCTGCATAATGATCTAAATTATTGGGATGCATATTGGCTGCAAAGGTAGAAAGTGTCGAACTGCCATTTTCAAATAAAATCACATCGGTGATAGACAAATTTGCAATATCTACAAAATCTGGTATAGTGGTATCGACAACTTTATAAAACATCAAATCAGTCGGTGCACTTACTGTTACAGTAGTGTTTCGATTAGCCAATGTATCTACCAAACTATTATATACTTGATCTGAATAATAAAACTTCACCCCCACTTCTTCTCCAATCGCTGGCCCAACTGACGGATTGACTTCCCACTTGCAATTCATCATCCCAACACCATAAGGATTGGTTATAAATCCAGTCTGATTTGTATAAAAAGTACTCCCTTCATTGACTTCTATGGACACTTCTGATGGATCTACGTACATGGTTGGCGCCATAGTGTGATCCAACGCCAACAATAGTTGCCCTTGACAATCACAATAGTACGTCCAATCCCCTTCGACTTTTGTTTGTTCCGCAACATAAGTACCTGGTGTAGTTGGTAACGGTGAACTAGATGAACATGCTACCGGACATGCTATAATCGCTTCACAAGCAGTGACTGCAGTCATCTCGATTTCCATAACCGAATTCGTAGTTGCATCGTCGTGCACATCTTCTAAATATATTGTTATAGATTGTAAGGTATCTGAAATAGTAATGTTGGCAGAAAATGTATTAATATACACACCTTCTGTAATGACTTGACTATTTTGATCAACATACTCCACCGTTACTTGTTCAGTATATTGCATACTTGGATTCCCCGACGGCAATGCATCAATTCCTAAAATATCAAAATCTACATTTGTTACTGGAAACGGGAAGTTTAATGTTATGAAATTACTCCCAGCACCTGTATGCTCTAATATATCCGGAATATTTGTAGAAAATCCATATGTTCCCGATCCAGATCCACCACAAGTTCCACAATTGTCAACAACTGAAATCATAGGATCTATTGGATTGCAATCACAAGCATTCGGAACGGTATCTCCATCCATATCAAGAGTATCATCAAAGCCAACACATGCATCACATCCATCCGGCACCCCATCGCCATCTGCATCTACCGCATCATCAAAACCTTCACAAACATCGCAACCATCCGGTACGCTATCTCCATCTGTATCCAACATGTCATTATGGCCATCACAGATATCACAACCGTCTGGCACATCATCTATATCAATATCTATCGTATCATCAAAGCCAGGACATACATCACAACCATCCGGTACACCATCGCCATCTGCATCTACCGCATCATCAAAACCTTCACATACGTCGCAACCATCCGGTACGCCATCTGTATCTGTATCCATCATATCATCAAAACCAGGACACGTATCACAACCATCCGGTACCCCATCTGCGTCTGCATCCAATGTGTCATTATGCCCAACACAGATATCACAACCATCTGGTACGCCATCTATATCGGCATCTATCATATCATCAAAACCAGGACATACATCACAACCATCTGCAACCCCATCCACGTCTGTATCCAACGCATCATCAAAACCCTCACATACATCACAACCATCCGGCACCCCATCTCCATCTGCATCCAATGCGTCGTCAAAACCAACACATAAATCACATCCATTTGGTACCCCATCGCCATCTGGATCATAAGCATCATTATGCCCAACACAAATATCACAACCATCTGGTACGCCATCTATATCGGTATCTATCATATCATCAAAGCCAGGACATACATCACAACCATCTGCAACCCCATCCACGTCTGCATCCAAGGCATCATCAAAACCCTCACATGCATCACAACCATCTGGCACCCCATCTCCATCTGCATCCAATGTGTCGTCATAACCGACACATAAATCACATCCATTTGGTACCCCATCGCCATCTGGATCATAAGTATCATTATGTCCGATACAGATATCACAACCATCTGGTACGCCATCTCCATCTGCGTCCAACGTATCATCAAAACCGGGACATATATCATTACTATCTATCACTCCATCGCCGTCTGAGTCCGTTTCTAAACAAGTAGCAGCATAAACATAATTTTGAATAATTGGAATTTGTTGAGCATGAAAAGGATTGGTAAAATCTACTGTATTGAAAAAGCAATAACTCATAATAGTTCCAGGATTCTGTGAAACTACTGTGTTAGGTCCAGAACATCCAAGATCTCCACCACACAAATCAATCGCAGTATCATCTCCATTCCAAAGGCAATCATGGGTATGTAAACCACCTAAATTATGTCCTAACTCATGAGCGACCAACGCTACTGGAAAATTGTAGGTTGGATAAGGTTGCCATGAGCTACATTGCATCATTTCTATACCATGACCATAGCCATTACACAAAGCACCAACGTAAGCAATTCCTCCTCCATAACAATTTGGAGTACTTCTATGTAACAAATGAGCTACGTCTCCATTGAAAGTAGGTCGAAACGCTCTGAAATCTAAAAGTCGTTGTACCCATGTATTATCAGTTTTATCATAACTATCAGGTGTTTCCCAAACATAAACTTCTGTCATTGTAAGATTGACAGCAATATTTTGAAAGATACTATGTACACCACTGAAAATTCCTGTAGCCATGTCAACACATGCCTGTACACTTCCCAATTCTACATACGTATCATAATCTACTTCGAAATAGACTTTAACAACATTATTAGGCCCCGTACTTTTAGATAATGTAATATTGTCTGATGCGGCCAATATTTTTGATACTGGTGTCGCATAAGGAGCGTCACTACAAGCAGACGTTGGGGAATCGTCAAAATTTTCTTCTGCGTAAATAACGTGTTTATTTTCATTGGTGAATTCCATTTTGCCAATCGTTAATTGCTTGCCACCTTTTGTTGTAAAAAATCCTGTTATCTGATTTTGATAAATTGAAATGGTTGCTTGCTTGGAAGGATCACTCAACAAACTACCTGAATAAAAGTTACTTTCGTTTTGTTGATATGTATTTCCTGTAGAAGTATTGACAGTCAAACTACCATTATGAAATATATTTTTCTTTTCTAACAACAATATAACTTCGACTCCTCCCCCTACGGGAATACTCATTTCAAATTCCTGTGGTTGATTACTAATTAGTACGTCTAAATTTTGTTGCAAAACATCTAATTCCAACCCAACAGCTTCATTATTTATTTTTTGTAATGATAAAGCTTGTGGATTGGATGCTGCAACTTCAAAAATAGTATATGGATTTGAGTCAACACAAGCATAGGTTTCGCTAGCAGATAAATCAAAAAAGTAAAGAATAGACAGGAATAACATAAAACGTAATCGCATAATACCTCTATTTGTTTAAAGAAAATATTTATATTAGGTTTAGAGGGACTATCAACTGCTATTAAATTGTTATGATAGTAATGTGTCTGGCATAGATCTAACTGCTACAATTAGTAATCCAATACCTTAACAATAGATAGTTTTTGAACAATACGCGTGACAGAGATTATTAAATAGGGCGCTTTCTTTTAATTTATAATCAGGCTGTATCACAACAAAAGAATTGTATTTGTTTCATTGATTAATCCCAATTTTTGATAAAATTGTGACCTTTCAAGTTGTCATCTCTAAGCAATAAACTTCTTAAAGACCAAGTAATCAGCCTTTCACCAATTGTATAAACAATTAAAATTATTATTTAGAAACATATTTATTTTTTCTTAAACTAATTTCAGAAGTGTTAATTTTAGCCATCCCAATATTTAATAGCATTCAACTTAATGCCAAAAGAAAATACAGTCTATACTGAAATCGACGGACAACGAATCAAACTGAGTAATCTGGATAAGATCCTATATCCAACGGTGAAGGTTTTGAAGGCAGAGGTAATCCAATATTATATGGAAGTGGCACCGCTGATGTTGGAGTATATCAAAGATCGACCTTTGACGTTGATTCGATTTCCGGATGGGATACAGGCACATAGTTTTTATACCAAGAATGTCCCAGATTGGGTACCCGAATGGATTGAATCGTATGAGGTCCAACATTCGAAGGAAAAGAAAAAATATCTAGTCGTCACAGATAAAGCATCGCTTACTTGGACTGCAAATTTAGCTAGCCTTGAATTACACCCGATGCAATGGTCTACCCAACAAGCTAATCCCGACCATTTTATTTTTGACCTCGATCCTGAAAGCGATCAGGCTTTTGGGAAATTAAAAGAACTCGCCTTTATCCTTAAGGATTTTTTGTTGGATTACGGATATACCCCTTTTATCAAAACTTCTGGAAGCAAAGGTTTACACATCTATGTCCCTATTCTAAATAAATGGAGCAGCGAGGAGATGGTATTGTCGGTAAAAGCATTGGCCAAAGAATTTGTCAAAAAACATCCCGGGATTTGTACTTTAAAAATGAACAAGACAAAGCGGGAAGGAAAAACATTGTTAGATATTTTCAGGAATCATCATTCGGCTACTACGGTGGCGCCATTTAGTTTGCGTGGAAAGCCGGGCGCTCCGGTATCGATGCCAATTGCATGGAGTGATCTGGATGGACTGAAAAGTTCGAAAGATTTTACTTTGAGAAATTATAAAGACTATCTCGAAGCATATCCAAATCCATGGAGTCAGTGGAAATTCAAGAAAGCACCGCTACACGATAAAACGTCTGACAAAAATATACCGTTGAGTGTGACCAATGCTGATGATTTTGGATTACTTAAATCTTACCACGCCAAACGTGATTTTGAAAAAACCAATGAACCTACTGCAGAAGTATTGCTAGGTAATGATGATCAGTTTGTCATACAAATGCATAATGCCCAAAATCTACATTATGATCTTCGATTGGAATTGAATGGGGTTTTAAAATCTTGGGCGATTCCAAAAGGGTTACCTTGTCAAAAAGGAATAAAACGTTTGGCAATACAGACAGAGGATCATCCTATCAAATATTTAGATTTTGAAGGCGTTATTCCCAAAGGTCAATATGGTGCTGGCGAAATGTGGGTCTTTGAATCAGGAAATATCAACTGGATTGAAAAGAGTGAAAAGAAATATAAATTTGAATTAATCACCAAGCATTGGAAACGGAAATTCGGTATGTTCCGATTGAAAGAAAATGAATGGTTGATTGAAACAAAAGAAGAGAAAGATTTTGGTGGAGAAGCATTCATTGCCCCTATGTTGGCGGACACCATGAAATCAATACCAACTTCCAAAGAATATACTTACGAGATTAAATGGGATGGCATCCGTGCAATTATTGTTGTTAAAAATGATAAAATTTCTGTTTTTAGTAGAAGTGGACGAAATATTTCTACTCAATTTCCCGAATTGGTAGAAGATGAAAATATTAAAACCTGTTCAGGCGTTTTTGATGGTGAAATTGTTTGTTTGGATGAAAAAGGAGCCCCTCAATTCAGTAACGTGATTTCTCGTATGCACACTACAGGTAAAACAACAATCGCTAATTTGAAAAAAAGTAAACCAGTAGTATGTTATCTTTACGATTGTCTGAGATTGAATGGCAAAAGATTGGATAATCTACCTTTGGAAAAAAGAAAAGCTTGGCTGAAAGTGAATATCGGACGTGGTGGCAGCTATCGTTATAGCGAGGAAATGGAAGATGGGAAATCCTTATTTGAAGCCGCCAAAACAGCTGGTTTAGAGGGAGTTATGGCCAAACGGAAAAAGGGAACATATACGCCTGGAATTCGTTCAACTAAGTGGTATAAAATCAAATTTCGCCAGACAACTGAAGCAATTATTATCGGATATACCAAAGGCCAAGGAGATCGAGCCCATCTTTTTGGTTCTCTACACCTTGCAGATTACGTAGACGGAGCGTTATTTTACAAAGGGAGAATCGGTACTGGGTTTGATATGAATAAATTAAGAGCCGTGCTGCATGAATTGGAACCTCTGAAAGTCAGTAAAAAACCAATCAAAGAAAAAGTGGATAAAGAGCGGGAAACGACCTGGCTCAAACCCAAGTTATTCTGCGAATTGGAATACGCCTCGCTATCTTCAAATGGGACTTATCGAGAACCTGTTTTTTTGAGGATGCGACCGGATTTGTATTTGTTGTGATGGTGATGTGGTTGAGGACGTGAGAGCGTTGTTAATCACTTAGAAACTCAGGTACACTAAGATTCACTTAGGAATTCTTGAGTACGTAGTATTGATTTGAGTACCTACTTTGTATCCATCCTCGAATCCCAAGTGAATCGGGATAGATCCTTCCTTTTAAAAGAGGAAGGAAATCCAAAGGTACAGGGGTAAATACAAATTGTTAGAATAAGAATAAAAGCAAAACATTTAAATATAAAATTCACAAGACATGAGATCGATTTGGAAAGGACATATTCGTTTTTCTTTAGTAACCATCCCAATTCAAATTTTTACAGCTATTGAATCGAAATCAAAAATTAGTTTTCGGCAATTACACAACGAAGACAATGGAAGGATTTCCTACAAGAAAATTTGTACAAGTTGTGATAAAGAAGTCCCTTATGGTGATATCGTGAAAGGCTATGAATATGAGCCTGACCAATATGTGGTACTATCCAAAGAAGAAATGAATTCCGTCAAACTAGAAAGCACAAAAGCCATTGACATTGAAGCATTCATCGATTTGAATGAGGTTCACCCTACCCGATTTGAGACGGTTTATTTTATTGGTCCCAATGGAGAAGTGGCCACCAAGACTTTTAGTCTACTACTACAAACTTTGAAGAAGTCTAACAAAGCAGGTGTAGGTCGTGTTATATTAAGAGATAAAGAAGATGTGGTTTTGATTACTCCACAAGGCGAAGGCTTGTTGATGTACAAATTGCGTTATCCAAATGAATTGCGTAAAATGGAAAATGTTCCCAACTTGGGAACTGTCGAGGTGGATAAAAAACAAATGGAATTGGCCGAAACTTTGGTTGATTCATTAACCACTACTTTCGACAAAATCAATTTTGATGACAACTATAAAGACGCGTTGATGGATCTGGTGAATAGTAAAATTGATGGCAAAGAAATCGTCACGCTTGATAGTGATACTAAAGAAAAACCTGTTGTGGATATTATGGATGCATTGAAAGCTAGTATTGAAGCGGCTAAAAAGAAATCTGCTTAAATAGTGTAAAGTGAATTATTGTAAAATGCATAGTGGCTTCTTGTGTGGATAATGTTATTATTTTCGATCTTTACAAAAGTTGTTAAATTGAAATTTGGATTTTTTTGCTGAACTTCTTGTAGCAAAATGAAATTTTGCTTTTAGCTTAAGCGTAGGCACAGCCGACGCTTAACGGGGAGACTTAACAGAGATTTTTTTGCTGAACTTCTTGTAGCAAAAATGAAATTTTGCTTTTAGCTTAAGCGTAGGCACAGCCGACGCTTATCGGGACGCATAACAGAGATTTTTTGCTGAACTTCTTGTAGCAAAATGAAATTTTGCTTTTAGCTTAAGCGTAGGCACAGCCGACGCTTAACGGGGAGTTTGAGTGATAAGTTGATGGAATTCGTATTTTGAAACGAAAAAATTATTATTATTCCCCAACTCAAATTAATGATTTAATTACAAGAGAAGCCACTTTAAACTCATAACTCTACACTCTTTCAATGATAAAAATACTTTCTTGGAATATTCGTCAAGGCGGTGGCTCACGAATCGCTTCCATTCTAAAAGTAATAGAAATAGAACAGCCCAACATTCTGACTTTTAGTGAATATCGCAATAATGAATCTGGTACTAAAATAAGAACAGGTTTGTTGAAAATGGGATTCCGTTATCAAGCAGTTTCTGATGCGCTCAAAAATGATAACACTGCTTTTATCGCTGCCAAATTTCCTTTCAATTCAGTGTTGTTTCCTAAATCTGATCCAAACTTTTCTCATAATATTATCCGCGCTGATTTTGAGGCATTTAATTTATATGGCATGTATTTGCCACACAAAAAAAAGCATCAACTTTTTGACTTTTTAATTAATGAACAACTATCAATCCCTAAGCCGAGCATCCTCGCTGGTGACTTCAATACCGGTCATAATCATATCGATCAAGAAGGCAATTCTTTTTGGTATACTGATAAATTGAAGAAAATCGAAACCATGGATTATTCTGACGCGTTTAGAGAGAAAAATGGCGCAGTCAAAGAATACTCCTGGTACAGTCATCAAGGAAATGGGTACCGGTACGATCATATTTATGTACACCATGATTTATTGTCCATCGTTTCAGATTGTTATTATCTGCATCAATATAGGGAAGAAAATTTGTCGGATCACTCACCAATGATACTTCATGTCGGCTAAGTAATGTATACATCTCTCAGTGTATAAAATTATCTAACAATGAACTGGTGAAAATTCTCAATAAAATTTTCCTCCATATAATAACCGCACTTTTAGAGTACAATTTGTATAAATCTCAGTTAGAAAAATCCCCTGATAAGTTTGGCAATCATTTGCAATCCTGAGTTGAAGTTTTGCCCCTTCTCCATTGTTTCTTTAGAATACTTTACTTTGATTGGGACTTCAATATATTTGCTGCTATTGAGGCCGATGAAGCGGATGAGTTCGATGCAGAATTCGAATCCATTGTATTTAATTTCCGAATCTCCTATGAATTCTTTTGAGAAAGCTTTCATTCCCGTTTGGCTATCTGTCAGTCGAGTACCAGTGACCAAGAAGGTAACGATGTTGGCGATTTTGTTGTACACTACTCTGATAAATGGGATTCTATTTTTTCCCGATAAAAATCGACTCCCCAATACTAAATCATATTCAGATTTCAACAATGGTTTTACAAGTCTATCAATATCATCTGGATAATGTTGGGTATCCGCATCAATTGTAACGATGATATCGGCACCTGATCTAAGTGCATAGGTAATACCTGTCTGAGTAGCAGCACCTGGCCCAAGATTCACGATATGGTTGAGTACATATGCATTTAAGTCTCTGGCAACCTGAGCAGTATTATCAGCACTACCATCATCAACCACCACGATGTTATTATAACCATGTGCCTGCGTTGATTTGATAACCTCACCAATTCTTTTCCCTTCGTCCTTGGCGGGGATGACTATGAATACTTTTTTATCCATCTATTTTAATCTATAGATTGCGTAAGTCCCTGCATAATGTATGTCTCCAAAAACACCATAATCCACTTGTACTTTCGACGGATCTCCAAGTAACGGTGTTTTTAATAATCGATCTGTTGCCATAAATTCGACATGAGGATTTTGAAAGATAAATTTCAACACATTTTCAAATTTCCTTACCAACGTCTGCTCTGGGGTTCTATCCAAAGTGTGTGTATTTAAATCTACAATAAGATATTTAAACCCGCTGTCTCTTAGTGCTTGTGCTAAAGCCATTTTATCTGGCATTTCCTTTATTAATCTGGACATCTTATTTAGCTGATTGTCCTCAACGACTCTTGAATCACTTTTTTCTATAAAGAAATTAAAGGGCGTTCCAATTTTGATAATATTCGAATTGATATCATTGTTAATTTCATCAAACGCAACCGCACTATTCCTAAAAAATATTTCCTTCAAATCGTCTTTCGAATTTTGTCCCGCTTGATAGGAAACCATTGAAGTTTCATACATCAATGATGCGTTCTTATGATTGACACTTGACTTATTGTGATTGGTCACACGGAAAGTAAATGCCATCATCACCCACATAATCGAAGAAGCACCACATAAATAGTAGACATATTTTCTCACCATCGAACTCGACTTTCTGTACTCGTATATTTCCTTGAATAAAAAGATGGTCGCAATGGCAAAAAATAGGTAACCATACCAAACAATTCCTGCAGTCATGATTAAGAAAAGGAATGCGTAGAATTGTAAATATAATGTTGCAATTCTACTTGTCAGACTTTTTTCCTTGATTCTTTCATGAATTAAAAAGAAGAGAAACGTAAACAAACCAATGATTGCGATATATGAAAAATAATCTTCATTAGCCGTCAGACTATTGATACCTGGTAATTTTTTGATCACGATGTAGATATTCCCAATGATCGATTCAAGTAATGTAGAGGTACCTGATTTACCATTGATGAAAGTTGCTATCTCCTCAGCAGTCCCAGTTTTCCCGTCAGATCTCAATGGATTGTTTGACAATGAAATGAATCCGATACAAAGGACAATCAACATGGTCAGTACACTCAAATACTTCCGCTTTCTAAATCCAATGAATAACAATATGGGCAAAAATATCAACAATAAATACCCGATTTCAATAAATGGTCCTTGCACATTGGAGTTAACCGTCAAATCATAAGGCAAAGTCAAGTAACGATAGAATAATGGTTCATACCCAATATATCGCTGAATCTCCTCTCGAATCGCTGTATTTTCAATTGCTTGCTTATTCTTATTTTGCTTTTGCTTTTTTACTTGCTCTGTCTTTACGCCATCATTTGCTTTTTGAGCATGTAAACTAGCACTATGCTCCCAACTCGATGTTGAGAAAAATAAGCTCACCAAAAGCAAAACGATGATATTTAATTTACCACTTCTCATTTTCCTACTTGATCGTATTTCTTATACTTTTTGAGGATGGACTTCACTTTAAGATCCGGACTCTGCTTTTCACCTTGAAACAAGCACTTCTGAGAAAGGCACTTTGTGTCGATAAAATTCTTGGCAATCCAAGGCAATATAGAAGCTCCAAATAATCCAATCGTAATTGCAGAAATCCAAACAGCTTTTATCGCTTTTTCTTTATTTTGCATTGCTGCATATCCTAGCAATCCAAGTCCAATAAATAAAACCACCCATTGGACGATATCCACATTCAAATGATATTCTCGAAGTCCGGTCATCTGATCAAGCTTGACGATCAAGACTGAGGCAATCGAAATGAGTGCAACTCCAAGTGCCGCCAATCTACCATTGTAGACGTACCAATAAATCATAATAGTACAGAAAATTGCAAATAATGTCGTTAGTTTAATGCCAAAAGCAAAACCTAATAACAATCCAATTGCAATAATCTCTGCATATTTCTTTCCAGGTACATCGCTCAACTTTTTATTTCCAATTTTGACTAAATGATCGTTGCTATTTGATACAAGTACTTTACCCTTTTTCATTTCAGGCTTTTCTTCTTTTATTCGTTCATTTGGATAATCAAAAGTCCTGCTGATTCTAACCACCCATTCTGCCAATAAAATAAATGTTGATACCAAAATAAACAACAGACCTAAATCAATTTTAACTTCCAAATAAGACTGAACACAAATTGAAGGCGTGATATAAAAGACCAACAATGAAAATAACAAAATATTTACATTCATCTTAAAGTAGTATTTACCCAAAACAAAAAGTGCAAATATAGTCAAGACACCGCCTAGCATGGAAAGGCCCATCGCAACTTCAGAACTATCAAATAATATGTACCCTAATGACATAAATAAAGACCAATTATATATTTGAAAGCCTCCAATAATTTCTTTATGTTCAGCAATCAACTTTGGTAAAGGTCCATAAGTATTCAATGCATCAAACCCCAAAGGAAAAGGAGTATTCACTTGAAAGAAATTTTGCAACACTAAATAACTAATAAAAAAGAAAGACATCGTCCCCAATGCATTTAATTCTTTAGTCAACTTAATTGGTGTAAATAAGCAAGTTTTGAAAAATTCAAATACAGACTTATAATGCAATCCCGCTAATAATAACAATAGAAATCCTACCACTTCAGTTCGAAGTAAAGAAGTAACTCCTAATAAAAACAATAAAAAAACCAATCCTTGCAATCCTAACGCAATTTCTACAATATCCATAATAGGCTTTTTCATTTTCAACCCAATCAATTTGTTAATGGATGAGCCCAATCCTTTGGTAATCGCAAGAACAGAAAATATGAAAAACCCATTTTTCAACAACAAACCTACAATAGAAAAATGTCCACTTGCACCTAATGAAAAATTGGCACTCGAAGGAGCTTTGGCAGAAAATAGTGTTAACGAAATTATATTGATGAGTAAGAAAAGTAAAACCAACATAGCACCATTGAAAACTTTCTTGACTTTTAGATGTTTTTTAAACTTCAAGACAAAAGCAGAGAATAATCCGGATAACACTACCAAGATAATCGTCAAATCAAGGTAAACAAAATTTTCAGCTATCTGTCCGTATATTGTATGTTTGACCCAATAGTCAGAAATGACTATGAGTGCCCAAATTGTTATAAAAAGTATTTGAAAATACTTCAAAAATTTACTCATGACAAAATTATAGATGACCTATGGCCATTATCTTATAGCATATTCAATTGAACATGAAGCCTATTATATATTCCAATAAAGATTGTTTTCAAACAATGGAATTTGGGGAAATTATAAATAGTAGATATAAAGATGTGTTATCGGGGAATTATGTAAATATAAGCCAAAAAAAGCTATAAATCCCTTTAATCTGGCACAATTAATTTACTTGAGAAGGGTATTTAACAAATTATGAATGAGTTTATTACTAAAATCATGGCATTTCTATTTTTTGTAATTTTAGGGTTGAAACAAGAGCGACACTTATTTTATAGTTTATCAAATGTGTTGGCTCGCTGATAACTAGACTGAAATGAATTTTGAATTATATCAATGGTTAATTCCGCTCCTTGGTGGCTTGTACATCATGAGGATTCTATATCAGTATTATCGCAAAAAACGAAGTATGCGGTCTACCCTAATTTGGTTAATTTTTTGGGTAACGGTAATTATTTTGGCGGTCGTTCCCAATGAATTCTCGTTTAAAATTGCGCATCTACTCGGTTTTAAAAGTAATGTAAATGCAGTCATATTTGTGGCACTCGGTTTATTATTCCTTTTTATCTATTATTTATCAACCACTTTAGAATCATTGGAAAATCGATTGACTGAATTAACTAGAAAAATCGCCCTCGAAAAGCGAGAAAAAGAGGACAACTCCAAATGAGAATTCTTTTCATCCTTGAAAATTATTATCCTAATGTCGGTGGTCTTGAAACGCTTTTCAAAACATTAGTTGAAAAGTTGGCAGCAGCAGGTCATGAAATTACGATCATCACCACCAAACCTTTTGGTGGACTTCCCTTCAAAGAAATAATTGGAAACATTAAAATTATTCGACTACCTTTCGGTCGATATACTTATACTTTTTTAGGATTCATTCCCATTCTTTTTTACATCCGCAAGATGGACATCATCCAAACGACTTCCTACAATGCTGGGATTCCCGCAATATTTGCTGGCAAAATTTTTCGAAAAAAAGTAGTCATCACTTTTCATGAAGTGTGGGCAGAACTCTGGTCTGAACTTCCATTTATGTCCAAATTTTCAAAATGGGGACACCGATTATTTGAATCAAATCTGCTCCGTCTGCCTTTTGATAAATTTGTCGCGGTCTCCAATGCTACCGCCAATGAACTAACCAGAGCAGGAATCCCATCTGATAAAATCGAAATCATTCACAACGGAATTGATTATCATGCATTCGCAAAGATTAAAAGAGAAAAGACGAATGACAAAAAATTCAATTATCTTTACTTCGGAAGATTAGGGGTTTCAAAAGGATTAGATTTAATTTTAGATGCTGCCAAAAAATTTAGGGACAATTTTCCCAACAGTAAGTTGACGATGATTATTCCAAAAAATCCAGTCCCATTTTATAAGCTATTGATGAAATTGGTTCGGGAGAAAAAGTTGGAAAACTACATCGAATTTAAACATCAATTGAAATACGAAGAATTGTTGCAAGAATTGACAAAAACAGATTGCGCGATCATTCCTTCTTACAGCGAAGGTTTTTGTTATGCCGCTGTCGAATGTATTGCACTCGAGACACCAATCATCTCTTCTGATCGCGCCGCATTGAAAGAAGTGGTCAGTGGTCAATTTATCAAAATGGAAACACAATCTGCAGATGGATTATATGATGCCTTGGTAAAAGCAGTTAATGAAGAATGGGAATACACACCTATTAAAAAGTTCCACATCGACGATACAATAACAAAATATATACATTTGTACCATAAAATGATGAAAGCATAAATGAGAATTGTATTTATAGCCGATGCTTTAGACATTCAATACGCAGGGGTACATGTGTATACCCGTGAAATTATTCGAGCAGTAACCAGTATCGATAAAAAAAATGAATACATCCTCATCCGTCCGGAATCCAAAAATCAATATGAAGGAATTGAAGAAGTCATTGTACCGCTTTCGGAAAAAATTCCCATGCACAGAGGGATACGACAATATGGTGCAATACCCAGTGCTGCCAGAAAATTAAACCCAGATATTGTTATCGAACCCGGTCATTTTGGTCCCTTCTTTTTACCCAAAAAAGTAAAACGAGTAACGGTCATACATGACATTACACCCGTCATCATGCCGGACTATCACATCTTTATGAGCCGGTTATTTCACAAATTATTTCTACCCGGAATTCTAAAAAGAGCCAATCATATTATCAGCAATTCCGAATATACTAAAAGTGATCTGGTGACGCACTACCCGATTACCAAAGATAAAACCACTGCCATTCTTTTAGGCAAAGATGAGGATTTCAAACCTGATCATACTACCCATTTTTTGGAAAAATATAACATCCAACAACCGTATTTGCTTTATGTAGGCACTTTAGAGCCCCGTAAAAATCTGTCTCGCCTTATTTCTGCTTTTGAAAAATTAATTGAAAATGGAGTTTGTAAGCATCAATTGGTATTAGCAGGAAAAAAAGGATGGAAAATTGATGACCTGTATACACAAATTGAAAACTCACCTGCAAAAAACAACATTATACTTCCTGGATTTATAGATAAGGAAGATTTAGCGGCACTGTATACCAATGCAGAAGTATTTGTTTACCCATCATATTATGAAGGTTTTGGATTGCCTATTTTAGAAGCCATGTCCTGCGGAGTGCCAGTGATTACTTCTAATACTTCTAGTTTGCCAGAAGTGGGTGGGGACGCTGCCTTGTATTTCGACCCCATGTCAATTGATGATTTGTATCAAACAATGGCTAAGATATTAACCCATGAAAATTTATTGTTGGAAATGAAGCAGAAAGGATTGGAACGTGCGAAACTGTTTAGTTGGGAAAAGGCGGGCCGGGAGACAATTGAATTATTTGAACGGATCGCTAACAAATAGCGTATTTTTAACGAATAGTACACGTTTTTTTTAAACACATAGAATACGGCGCAGAACTTTGCATAAAAATCTATATGCCTCTATGCATCTATTGTGGTCAATGTCGTCTGTCTTGTCTGGTAAAATACGTATGCTATTGTAGTAAATAACTGCGTTTTATTGTGTTGAAAAACTACTTGTACAACATTGGCTTCTTCCGAAAAACAACATCTCTAAAAAATCGCTTGATATCCCACCAAAGAAAAAAAGTCTGCGTTTTTAAAATATCACTAGTAGCTATAAATTTTCGATTCGTTCTAAACGCTTTCCGCTTCTCTTTTATGAAGACTCGCTTGGCAAACAGCACTTCTTTGAATGAATGAAAAATGAGTTTTAAAAACTGGAAACGAAGAAAAACAATATCCACCACAATCATAATCATGTACTTCAAGATAATGGAAGGAATCGCCAATACAATCACGGGCCAAGGCATCAATTTCAAAAAGGTATAGAACACATCTACCCTACTCTTCAACACAAAATCATAATCAAATATTTTCTTGATGGATTGACTGACTTTGTGATAGACGATTGCTGTCGGTGCATATATTGTTTTGTATCCTAATATGTGTGCGCGCAACCCCAATTCCGCATCTTCATAACCTGTTTTGAAAAAATCATCAAACAATCCAATATCTTCTAACATTTCAGTTGCATACAAAGCTGCTCCTCCACAGGCACCGATATTTTCTTTTATTTCGGAATGATTTTCAATAGGTTCATTATTGCCGACAGGGATAATTTCTCCCGTATTCATCATCAAATGACCGGCATTGTCCATAATCGATCGATCAAAAAAGTTGATCAACTTACTGGAAACCATCGATGCATTTTGAGACTTCGCGACCTTGATTAATTCTTCCAACCAATTGGGTTCAACAACCGTATCATTATTCAGCAATACTAAATAGGGAGGTACTTTTTCCTTTTGCAAAATGGAAGTCATCACCTCATTATTTCCTTTAGCAAATCCTAGATTAGTTGTATTACAAATGAGGGTGACTTTATCAGCATTTCCATACAAAGTTTGAAGTCTCTTCACTTCTTCTTTTGCAGAACCATTGTCAACTAAATATATCTCATAGGCTTCATAAGTCTGCTTTCTAACAGAATCTACACAATCGATGGTATCTTCTATTCCATTCCAATTTAATATGATGATTGGAATCTTCATTTATGCAATATCTTGTTGGTGGTGAATCGACTTTCTCCAAAGTGGTAGATAAAAAATATACAACATCAACAAAATCATCAGCCCTTCAAATGGACGCACTATATGATAAGTGATATTGGGATGTATGACTGACCAAAATGAAGTTTCTACTTTCTTAACTAACAACATCGGCGCTTGTGGATCTGTGTCATTTGGATACACATCCATGATGTTGGTTGCAAATAAAATCGAAACAATCACTACCATTACTATCAATCCAATCACAATCGAGTTTTTAAAAATAGGTCTTTTATTATCTTTCGCCAATACGTGTACTTTTTGTGATGATCTTAATATAATCAATCCAAACACGACTCCCAACATATTAATTATCACATCATTAAAATCATAATAATTGGTACGATCAGGAGAAATAAACCAATATTGATAGGCTTCATCCAATGTACTTAAGAAAGTCACCCAAAATATCGTGTCTGTATACCGCATTGTCAATGGGAAAAACAAAATTGCTAAAGCCGCATATTGTATAAAATGTATCAATTCTATATTAACAATAAGAATCGTGTTGATAGATAAGATGGTTAACCCGAAGGTGGTGGTTAGAAAAAAAAGAAGCAGATTTCGATCTCGATTTTTTAATATTCCACGCAGTAATGGAATGATATAAAAGATAAAAACCACGGATGCCAAACATAATATAATCAGATCATACCTCTGTCGTGGCATTCCTTTAAAAATACCCGCTATAAATACTCCAACATACTCGTGCGGCAAGGTGAACAGCAAATAGAATATTCCCGCTATAATAATATTTACGATCGGTCGATCTCGCAGCCATGTTATGATTGGAAACATATATCAAAGCTACATTGATTTGCTAAATAAAATACCAATTATAGTCCCTATTTTATGAGGATAAAAGGATAAGTCTTATACGGAAGACGGAAATATTGCACAAACGCTATCCGCGACAGCAACAAAATCCGCGCAAGAAAAAAATCACACTTACTCACCCACTCCTTCTAGGTTTTCTATATTAAAGTGACCAGTATTGAAAGTCAATCAGCTTGAAAGAAGCGAGATAAACATCTTATAAATAGTATTAATAAAAGAATGCAAGAAATTCATCAAATTCTGAATAAAAAAGCCTTTTGATGTTTCATTTTTGCAAAACTTCTCCTACATTTGCAGCGCTTAATGAAGCAACACAGCGATGTGTGATTATATATAGCAGGAAGAGTGGCAGAGCCTGGTTTATTGCAACGGTCTTGAAAACCGTCGTACCTTAACGGGTACCGGGGGTTCGAATCCCTCCTCTTCCGCACCGAAAAAGCTGTTCCGTAGGAACGGCTTTTTTTATTTGTACGATGCGTCAAGAGTTGACTCTTGTAAGTCGTCGTTCAAATAAAAAAAGTGCAAGCCGACTTTAGGAGGTTTGCTTTTCGGTGTAGGTTCCACCAAAACTGGGATCGTGAAATCAATCCCTCCTCTTCCGCACCGAAAAAGCTGTTCCGTAGGAACAGCTTTTTTTATTTGTACGATGCGTCAAGAGTTGACTCTTATAATACAGATTGAACCCCAAAATGGTGGTTATCTATGAGAAAAATTTATCGATATCTGCGTTGAAAAGCCCTGTCTGCTTGGCGCAGTCAGGCAGGCTCACCGTAACTAAGGCTAT
>CALFWW010000217.1 GCA_937928575.1 uncultured Saprospiraceae bacterium
GCCTAGGTAAGGTTCCTCGCGTATCATCGAATTAAACCACATGCTCCACCGCTTGTGCGGACCCCCGTCAATTCCTTTGAGTTTCATTCTTGCGAACGTACTCCCCAGGTGGCTTACTTAACGGTTTCCCTTGGATGCTCAAGTAAACTCAAACATCGAGTAAGCATCGTTTAGGGCGTGGACTACCAGGGTATCTAATCCTGTTCGCTCCCCACGCTTTCGTGCCTCAGCGTCAATATAGGTCTAGTCAGCTGCCTTCGCAATTGGTGTTCTATGACATATCTATGCATTTCACCGCTACATGTCACATTCCGCTAACCTCAGCCTAATTCAAGTGCCACAGTATCAAAAGCAGTTCCACGGTTAAGCCGTGGGATTTCACTTCTGACTTATGACGCCGCCTACGCACCCTTTAAACCCAGTGATTCCGGATAACGCTTGCACCCTCCGTATTACCGCGGCTGCTGGCACGGAGTTAGCCGGTGCTTATTCGTATGATACCGTCAGGCCCTCATAAATGAAGGCGTTTCTTCTCATATAAAAGCAGTTTACAACCCATAGGGCCGTCATCCTGCACGCGGGATGGCTGGATCAGGCTTTCGCCCATTGTCCAATATTCCTTACTGCTGCCTCCCGTAGGAGTCGGGTCCGTGTCTCAGTACCCGTGTGGGGGGCCGCGCTCTCACGCCCCCTACCCATCGTCGCCTTGGTAAGCCGTTACCTTACCAACAAGCTAATGGGACGCACACTCATCTTTAGGCGCCGGAGCTTTAATTGTCCAAATATGCAGACAGACAATATTATGGGGTATTATTCTCAGTTTCCCGAGGCTATCCCCCACCTAAAGGTAGATTGTGTACGCGTTACTCACCCGTGCGCCACTCGTGTACCCCGCAAGCGGGGCCTTACCGTTCGACTTGCATGTATTAAGCCTCCCGCTAGCGTTCATCCTGAGCCAGGATCAAACTCTCCATAGTAAAAATTCTTTATATCGAATTCCGACCGAAGTCGAAATGATAGATCAAATTGTATATAATAATATGTAGGTTTTAATCCTGTACTTTTGAATGTTATTTCACTAAGAATGCTCTATAATTCAAATAAGTATAATTTTAAAAAAACAAAACGTACTTGCTGTTTTCTATTTTTAGAAAACAAGTTGTTCTAATCTCAAACAGTGTCAATGAACTTTTTGGATGTAATAATGGCTAAGCTTCATATGAAGAAAAAACCAACTATAAATCCTTATCTTTCAAGGTCTTAATACCTTAAATTTTTGATTAAAAATGCATCCCTTCGGAAGCGGTTGCAAAAGTACTAAAAGCTAATCTATAAAACAAGCTTTTTTAAAATGATTTTCAAGGTTTTTTATACCTTGATCTAAAGTATTTTTGCAATAGAATTGTCCGTTAACTATCTAACGGGTCGCAAAGGTAATAAACTATTTCAAAGTAGACGTCAATTGCGAAATTAATTTAAAAAAAATTTCAGGCTTCAATTGAGTGGGAAATCATCCACTTGATGTATTAACTAAGAACGTGTGGGATAAGTTCCAAAAAGATTAAATTTGATGAAAAAATATAGAAACATTGAATATGAAAGTACACAATTTTTTTGCAGGACCTGCAATTCTTCCACAACCCGTTATAAATCAAGCAGCTAAGGCGATGATAAATTTTGAGGGAATGAATTTATCCATTCTAGAAATTTCTCATCGTAGCAAGCAATTCGAAGCAGTGATGAATAAAGCTGTCAGTTTGGTAAAAGAATTATTAAGCTTAAATGATGATTATGAAGTTTTATTTTTGACGGGTGGTGCTTCTTCTCAATTTTATTTTACTGCAATGAATTTATTGGATGATGGAGAAACTGCAAGTTATTTGGATACCGGTACTTGGTCGACAAAAGCAATTGCTGAAGCAAAACGATTTGGGAATGTCGAAGTTGTGGCTTCATCCAAGGATAAGAATTTTAATTATATCCCTAAAAATTATTCCGTTCCTGCGAATTCGAAGTATCTCCACTTGACGAGTAACAATACTATATATGGTACGCAGTTACATCAATTGCCAGCAACTGAAGTTCCGATTGTATGCGATATGTCTTCTGATATTTTTAGTCGACCAATCGATTCGAATAAATATGGATTGATTTATTGTGGTGCACAAAAAAATATGGGCCCAGCTGGTACAACATTGGTAATCGTGAATAAAAATATGTTGGGAAAAGTGAAACGAGAGATTCCTACCATGTTGAATTATGAGACGCACATTAAAAAGAATTCGTCATTTAACACACCTCCAGTTTATGCCATTTATGTAAGTATGTTGACGATGCAGTGGGTGAAGGATAATGGTGGACTGAAAGCAATGGCTAAGAGAAATCAAGCGAAGGCTGATCTGTTGTATGGAGAAATTGATCGCAATCCTATGTTTGTGGGAAGTGCCGCAAAAGAAGATCGTTCGTTAATGAATGTTACCTTTCTTTTGAAAGATGATTCCAAGAATGATGCTTTTCTTGAAGCTTGCGCTGCTGCAAATTGTGTTGGTGTAAAAGGACACAGATCGGTTGGTGGGTTTAGAGCCTCTATTTATAATGCGATGCCGATTGAGAGTGTGGAGGTCTTGGTGGAGGTGATGCGGAAATTTGAAGGCTAATTAAAAATTGAAAATTAATACTTTAAAATAGATCTTGTTTCGTGGAGGGCGCGAGGACGTGCTTGGACTAATTGAAAATGGAGGACCGATTGAAAATTTAAAGTAGTTCTTGTTTCGTGGAGGGATAATTGAAAATTAATAATTTAAAATAGATCTTGTTTTGTGTAGGGCGTGAGTGTTGTGGGCTTTGGGTTTTTGAATTTTGTTTTTTGTTTTTTGGAAATGAGCTGAATCGAAATGAGTTTAGGTGGAACGGGGCGTTTTGAGGATGAACTAATCTTAAGATCACTATGTTATAATTTAATGAAAACGGTTTCACGAACATTTGTGGATGTTGATGGCAAGCAAGTTCCTACTAAACTGTATCGAGAAAGCAGAAATGGAGCAAGAGCCTCAATTGGGAAGAATAATTTGATTCTTCGCATGCCTAATCATATTGATGAAGCGGAGGAGCAGAAGATATTTAATTGGTTTATTGATTGGGTTAGGAAAAATTTTGCAAAAGATGAAGCGCTTAAGTTGCGGTACTTTGGAAGAGGCTATAAGAATGGAGACATTCTGAAAGTTGGAAGCCGAGAATATTCTTTGCAAATAGATCTCATTGATAAGAAGTCACACAAGGCCAAACTCAACAATCGTCACATCCATTTGATGCTTAGTAAGAATGATAATGAAGTACATCGTCAGACGGCTATTAAGCATTTACTTTCCAGATTAATTGCACAAGACTTTAGACCTCACATCACTCGACGGGTGAATGAATTGAACAACATGTATTTCCGAATGCCTGTCAAGAGTGTCAATTTTAAATACAATCATAGTAACTGGGGCAGTTGTTCTTCGAAATCTAATTTGAATTTTTCAACCAGATTATTTTTTGCACCAGATGATGTGATTGATTATGTGATTATTCATGAGTTGGCGCATTTGATTGAGATGAATCATGGTCCGAGGTTCTGGAAATTGGTGCGGGATGCGATGCCTAATTACAAAGAGAAAGAACAGTGGTTGGATGATAATGGGGAGATGTGTCATTTTTGATAGACCCGCAAAGTCGCTGCGCTTTTGCTTTTATACCGCTTCGCTTTCGGACAGCAAAATCGCTGCGCTCTTGCTTTCAGACCGCTCCGCTTTAAGACTGATTTGTGTCCGGGTGGAGTTCTTCTTTTAAAATGAAACTAGTTGAATTCTAAACGAAAAAGCGCAGTTGAATTAACAACTGCGCTTTTTATTATTCTTGAATAAGCTTGCGACGAGACGCCCCCATCATTATTCTTTCACCACTTCAAAGTTTACTTTTGTTTGAACTTCAGGGTGTAGATTTAAATCCGCTGCGTAAGTTCCTAGCACTTTAATTTCTTCGTTGATAGCAATCTTACGTCTTTCTAATTCGATACCTAATTGTTCTTTCATCGCAGAAGCAATTTGGATGTTGGTAACACTACCAAAGATCTTTCCTTCTGCACCTGACTTAGCACCGATCTTCAATACTTTACCTTCCAGGCTTTCCGCCATTGCTTTGTAGTGATCAGTCATTTTAAGTTCACGCTTTTCTTCACGCTTTCTTAAGTCTTCCAATCTACGCATGTTGGTATCATTAGCGATTAACGCCTTTTTTTGAGGAATCAAGTAGTTGCGACCGTAACCGTTTTTGACAGTTACCACTTCGTGCTTGTCCCCCAATTTATCGATAGTTTGTAATAATATAACGTCCATTATAAATTCGATTAAGACTATACTATAGAGTGTAGTCGAGATTTTTCAAAAATGATTATTTCAATAAATCAGTTACGTAAGGTAACATAGCAAGGTGACGTGCTCTACGAACTGCTCTTGCGACTTTACGCTGATATTTTAGAGAATTTCCTGTAATTCTTCTTGGAAGAATTTTTCCTTGTTCGTTGACGAACTGTAATAAGAAATCAGGATCCTTATAATCGATGTGTTTGATACCGAATTTTCTAAATCTGCAGTATTTTTTACGTTGCGATCCGATATTCGGGTTACTTAAAAATTTTATATCATCTCTTGATGCCATTGTCTTTTAATTTAAAGGTTAACTAAATAGATTCTACTCTTCTTCCGAAGAGTTTGAGGTTGTAGAAACTGTTTCTGTAACTACTGCTTCCGCTTTGACTGGAGCTGCTACCTTTACTGCTTCTTTTACAACTTTCTTAGGAGCAGCTGCTTTTTTTGCTGCAGGTTTGTTGTCCTTAGGAGCATCTTCCTTAGTTTCCTTTTTCTTTTTAGTACCGATTTTACCAGCACGTTTGTCCGCATTGTATTTGACGCCGTACTTGTCTAATGCTACCGTCAGGAAACGCATGATACGCTCATCACGTCTCATTGCTAATTCCATTTTGGCAATCATTTCGCCAGTTTCAACTTCAAATTCTGTACAATAGTAAATACCTGTTGTACGTCTTTTAATAGGATACGCTAATTGGCGCAATCCCATCTCACCGTCATGTACGATCTTTCCACCTTCGTCTTTGATCATTTTTACATAACTCTGAGCTGTCGATTTTATTTCATCGCCCGACAGTACTGGATCTACGATGAAAGTCACTTCATAATTTCGCATTCAAATGCTTTTTTAAGTGTGATACAAACTGAACTCTAAAATTTCGGTTTTCTATGAGCAAAATTTCCAAATCTCTTCGTTGGAAAGCCTCGTGATAGCTATGCTATCCCTGCGTTTTCCGCCTTGACCTTTGAAAATTTTTCTTCCATATAAATACCCTACTTTTAGAATACAATTTGTAATAATAAATTGATTAAATATAAAATTGCGCACAAAGATAGTGAATTATGCGTGATTATGCAAAGAATGGTAGATATAGATAAAGGCGCGAAGATTGGATAAAGTGGATCTAATTTTCGTTCGCAAAATTTACTAAGAATAAGGTATCCAAACTCTCTGCCCTAGTCTGTGGATTTAAAAATTTAAAATCGATTCTATTTAGCCCTTTCATTAAAATAAAATGCTGACTTTCAATCATTAGATTCGAACGTTCCATAGCTTCTTTACCATCATTCGACATGAAATACCAAGCATTTTCATTGTTTCTTTCTTTTTGCTGAATGGTTGGAATGTCAACAACTGAAATCCGTTTTTTCAAATAAAACTCTATTGCTCTGGAATCTCGATTGAAAAAATAGATGGGTGATTCATCTATTCCTTTTTCTTGAATTAATGCTGCAAATTGTCTCCCTTCACTATAAGTTAACAAATTGGGGACTATTTGAGCATTGAAAATAAAAGCTAATAAGATAGCAATTGTAAATAGTTGATGGGATGTATTTTCATTTTTAAAAAAAGAGAATGCAATTCCGCTCAAAAACAAAAGTATTGTTAGAAACAACATTGAAAATTCAAAAATCAACAAACTAATAACTCCAAGTAGCAGAGATAAAATGAGTAAAAATAGGTTGTGATATTTCATCCATTTGGGTCTACTCATTTCTAATTTAGACAATTCGTACCCGCAAGCAATCGCTACAAATGGAAAAACAACTAAAGCATAATGTGGAATTTTATAAGAAGAAAATGATAGCGCTAACAATACAATTAGCGGACCTAAAAAAGTAATCGCTTCCCTAACAACTCGATCTTTGTAGATTTTTTTGGCGCGATTTAAATAAGTATAAATCATGATGAAGCTATAAGGTAAAAATAAAAGGAATAATGCATGAAATAAATAGAGATAGGTCGTATTATTTTCCCATACATTTTCACCAGTAATTCTTCCAAAACTTTGTTCCCAAAAGAAAAAACGGAGACCAGAAACACCTACTTTCCCATTAACTATTTTTTCAGGCTGTAAATCAAATTGATGATATAGTCCATAGCACATTGGCAATAGACAAATTAGCAATACTATAGGAACCAATAAATGCGTTGGATAAAATAGTTGTTCCCATTTTCTTTTAACGATTAAATGAGTTCCAACAATTGTACAAGGAAAAATAAAACCCATTGGCCCTTTTGTCATCATGCCAATTGATAACATCACACTTGCAAGTATTAAATGCTTAAAACTTTTTCTATCCAAATATTGAATCAAAAAATAAACAGACATCACTATTGCTGACATTACTAATGCATCCGTTTTAACATCATTATTTGTCCAAACAAATCCCAAAGACGTTGCTAAAACAATGGCTGCATTTCTACCCACTTCAGGACTGTACAAATCGCGACCTAGCTTAAATGTATAAACCAGACCTAAAATGGAGAATAATAGGGTCGGTAATTTATACGCGAAATTGTTGAAACCGAATAATTGAAATGAAAGTGCATTGATCCAAAATAAAAATGGCGGTTTATCTAAATAGTTAATTCCTCTTTCTGTTATTTGCAAGAAAGATTTGTTTTGCAACATCTCCATACTGATGCTTGCGTATTGTGCTGCATCTACTTCTATGACATCCGTATTTAGCCCAACAATATAAACACATAAAACTATTCCAGGTAGAGAGAAAGAGAGAGAGAGAGAGACTTGTCGCATTTACTATATTGAAAGATCACCTAATTAGAACTGGAATATAAAGAGATTATTTTTCAAATCACAACTTTATGAAGTTTGCATGACTTTTGTTATTTTGTTGCACTAAACAAAAGACATGGAAGAAAACAGGGATACTAATCAGGCCGTAGCGAGTTTACCCATCAATACCATTTCCAAAAAAGCATTAATGGAATCTTCCAAATGGGGGAAATTAATTGCCATGGCCAACTTCATAACTGCATTGATGTTGATATTGGTAGTATCGATGGCTACATCTATAACCCGAAGTAAACTACAATTCGAGTAAATAACTTGTTGTGATTAGCTGCTACGCCCCTGTCAGGGCTGGACTAGTATACGTGAAATACTTGGGGCGATTACCCCAAGTTATATGCTCGACCCACTTTGGGGTCAGTGGTTTCAAATAAAATTCAGAGTAAAAAATTCTAGCTAAATAATTCAATATTTTGAACACACTAGGGTTTGGGACTTCCTAGTAAAACTCTTGTTATTCATAATACTCAATGTGATGTTCTGTAATTCGAATCCGTTTACCATCTTGCAGGAACGTATAAATTTTGATGACATCCCCTTTTGCATTATTGAATCGGATAGAGCTTATGTTTTCCCTTAAAGCTTTTTCAAAACTAAAGTCGAGGAATTGATTTTCGCTGGATGCTTGTAAGGTGATTGTTGAAGATACTTCATTATTTATGATTGATTTCTCAATTGAGATATCTTCTTCAGGATACTCGTACAACTTCTGCTGTATTATACTATCATTTTTTACCAATTCCAATGATTGAATTCGATTCTCAACATCATAGGTGTAAAACCAAGTTGCTGTATCTTGATTTTCGTTATTAAAACTTACTTGCTCAATTAAATTTCCACTATCATATTTTTTCAAATTAGTAGAGATCCGACCTGATCGATAATGTTCAGAAAGCACCTCATTCTTATTTTCATCAAATTGAATTTTCCTTGAAAGTTTATTTTTTTGATTTACGTAAATCATTCTTTCTTCCAGATCGTAATCATAAGTAACCATTGATAAACTAGTTGGTTCTGCGGTCATTTTGTTTCTAAGTTGAAAAACATAATCCTCATCATATTCTTCACCAAATTTTCTAATCCCCAAAAATGCTTGCCTTGTTCCAATCAGCTTCAAAAGAATATTTCCATTGTCATCATAGAAATATCTTGTCATTCGATTGATAGGTGCATGAATTTGTTGAACGTCAAAATTATGCAACTCATTTTTTTCCAGCAATCCTTTTTCATTGTACCAATCAGTTGAATAAACTTTCCAATTATACGTTAGACGATTGTTAATTTCAATAGCATCATCTTCAATGTAAATAATATCTTGCAACAAGCTATCTACTTTTATATTTGTATCACATTTGAAATGAGCAATAAATGATGACTGAGCATTCATGCTTTGAATACAAAATATCAGAGAAAATAAGAGGTAGTAATAGTTCATTTAAATCTCTTTGCTTATTGAAAAACTAATCATGCAGATAGGTGCTTTTGATATTATTCGAAACAAAATATATTTTTTAAAATAATTTCATAACTGAAAAGGAAATACCGTGAGAATCAGAAAATAAAGTTGATTTTACATTCACAGTTCGCATTTGGTTAGAGATGATATTATTGTGTTCATCATATTCATTGGCAGTTGTTATGACGTCTCCATTTTCAATGTTTAAAAAGAACCAAGACCTAACCTTTACGCCGATAAATAGCTTCCAATATATCTTGTAGTATAAACCTACCATAAAATCAGGGCCTAAAATTATATTTTCATTGTATTCTATATTTAATTCTTGCATTCCTAAATAATTATTATTTAAGTCAAAAATTTTTTTTCCAAAAAAATGATTATCGAAATAATTCTTTTCAACGGATATACTAAAATCAACGATTGAGAATAATTTAGAACTAGAAAGCTCAAAAAACTTGCTAACCCCAAAATGAAGATGAAATCCTCTCAACAACCTTTCACTTTCATTCAATTGAATATTATCTGTCGTTTCTATTTCCTCAAGAGAAGAAACCAAACTACTGGAAAAACCGAGACCACCAAGCAAATTTATATTCTTTAATTTCCTATTATAATAAATCGAAAAATCCACAGACCTAATATTTCTAGTGGACGGAAGCAGTAAAGATGGTGGGGTCTTAACATCAATCTCCTTGTTAGAATATTCCAATATGTTACGCAAATCTATTCTAATAGAATTTTTCTGACAATAAGAAAACAAAGGAAAAATTGAAAATATTATGTAGAAAAGAATCTTAATCGTCATCTTATTAATTGAGTAAAATAGAATAGCTTCCAATTCTCTTTGGAAGCTATTCTATAAGTAAATGTTATTTTTTAAAAAATTTCTTACTTATCATACCCTTAGGTGTTTTGATATAGAGAATACAATAACCAGATACAGTATTTTCTCTAAGATCAATCTCCCTTAAGCTTGCAAAATTAGAATCAAAAGAATGTTCGGCTATTTTTATGCCTCTAATAGTAAAAATACTTACCGCTTCAATAAACGTTTCAGGGTCTGAAGATTTAATGGTAATAGAATTTTCAGCAATAACAGGAAAAACAGATATACTAGAATTTAATTCCTCATAATTTTCAGTTCCTGTGGGAGGATCAATAATCTGAATATCATAAATATCATTATCTGGATCTGGAATTGTAATTCCACCTACAACGGCATTTATTTTAAGGCCCAATCCTTCAGTTCCTTCCGCTATCGCGTCCGGTATTGCCCAAGTGATTGGACCTTGGGCTTCAATATCGAAAGCAGAAATTACCCAACCCGATGTCAAATTTTCTGAATCCCAATCGTCAAAAGTTGCATCGGCTTCAAAAATGGAATACTCCTGTCCCCATGCGCTTACGGTTACAAAAATATCCTCATGATGAGTCTCAGTAATTCTCATTATAGGTTCAGCCCAATCTTGTGCCTCAAGTATATAATTCACCCAAGCTATGCCAGCAAATTCGGACAAGCTATGCCATTATTGAAAGAGTCTGACAAAGTTACATAATAGTTTATTTATTGATGGTAGATAATTTTTTGCGATAGGATTCTCCTTTGAGATCTATGCGG
>CALFWW010000218.1 GCA_937928575.1 uncultured Saprospiraceae bacterium
TTTAGGAATAAACAATCCAATTGCACCCAATACTTCTAAACCACCAATCACTGTATGCAACCAAGAAGGATATCCCCACGCAGCGAATTGCTTTGCGACCTCTGCTCCTCCGATCAATTTCATAATGCCTGATCCTAAGAAAAGTAATGACATTAGAATCGTTGCAATGTTGCTGATGGTGTGCTTTGTTTTGGTATCCATAGTATTCGAATTATTCGAAACTTATGCATTTAAGGTTTGTTCTCCTTTTCGCATTACCATGATCACAATACTTAACAATATAACAAAGCATGCACCACCAATATGGGTTGGGTTGTTATCCAAAATCACATGCGTGTATATCGCACCGATCATCAGTCCGATGATTCCAAAAATTGCAGGAGTTCTTAGCTTGGGAACAAATAATCCAATTGCACCCAATACTTCTAGCGCTCCAATCATGTATCTAAACCAATCAGAAAAGCCCCATTTTATAAATCTTGTGACTTCTACTTCGTGAGAAATTAATTTTAAGATCCCCGCTTTTGTCATCATGTATGCTACCATTGCCGTGGCAACCCAAGCGATTATATTTTTTGTTTTCGCATCCATTTTTTTGTTGTTTTATTTTGGAGTAAGGTAGTGATTTTTTTAAAAAGGTTTTGTGAAGATATGAGGTGGAGGGTGTAAAATAATTTCGTACAGATGACGCGGATTTTCGCAAATGAGGACGTCAATGGTTTACGCAGAATGCACAGAAATTGCAGAAGAGGACGTGAATGCTTTCGCACAGATGACACGGATGTCGCAGATGTGGACGTGAATGGTTTCGTATTGATGGAATAGAGAAGACATAAAAAAAGTTCGCGCAGATAACGTTGAAGAAAAATGCTGCAAAAAAATCTGCGAACATCAACGAAATCTGCGCGAACAAAACACGTGCTCCATACACGTATTAACGATCATATTTTAAATTCGATCCCGATTTATCGGGCGAGAAAATGATTATAAATTCTAAATTCCCTAAGCTACTTTCAACTTCTTAATCTTACTTCCATCCAACTTCTCTTTCGCATACGCTTCCGTCACTTCGAATTTCTTGATGCTTTTCTTGGAAGGTATTTCAAACATTGCATCGGTCATGATGGCTTCACAGATAGAACGCAATCCTCTTGCACCTAATTTGTACTCCATTGCTTTGTTGGCGATGAACTCGACTGCTTCCGTTGTGAATGTCAACTTGACCCCTTCCAATTCAAATAACTTGGCATATTGTTTCATAATTGAATTACGAGGTTCAGTCATGATTCGTTTTAAGGCTTCGACATCTAATGGTTCCAAATAAGTCAGTACTGGAAGACGACCAATTAATTCTGGAATCAACCCAAAACTTTTAAGGTCTTGGTGATTGACATATTGCAACATATTGTCCTTATCAACTTTCTCTTTCTCCTCATTGTTGTAACCGATTACTTGGGTATTCATACGACGAGAAATGATTTTGTCGACACCATCGAAAGCACCTCCACAAATGAAGAGGATATTTCTTGAATTGACTTTCACCATTTTTTGTTCTGGATGTTTTCTTCCTCCTTGTGGTGGTACATTTACATCTGTTCCTTCCAGCATTTTCAACAATGCTTGTTGTACTCCTTCACCTGATACATCACGAGTGATCGATGGATTATCCATTTTCCTCGCGATTTTATCAATCTCATCAATATAGACGATTCCTTTTTCTGCAGCTTCAACATTGTAGTCGCATACTTGTAGTAATCGGCTTAAAATACTTTCCACGTCTTCTCCAACATATCCGGCCTCAGTAAATACCGTTGCATCCACAATTGAAAAAGGGACATTTAAAAATTTAGCAATCGTTTTTGCTAACAATGTTTTCCCCGTTCCAGTTTGACCAACAAAAAGGATATTGGATTTTTCAATCTCTACATTATCGAAAGCATCTTGCTTCAATCTTTTGTAGTGGTTGTAAACAGCGACAGACAAAAATTTCTTTGCCTCATCTTGTCCAATCACATATTGATCGAGATGGGTTTTAATTTCTTTCGGAGTAACTTTTTCTGGGATGACGAAGTTATTTTTCACTTCTCCTTTCTTCCCTGAATACAATTCTTCACGGATAATTTCTTCCGCTTGTTCGACGCACACTTCACAGATATGACCTTCAATTCCAGCGATAAGAATTAAAGCTTCTGATTTGTCTCTGCCACAGAAAGAACACCGGTAACTATTTTTACTTCTTTTCATATACTTTTATAAGGTTTTTGAGACGAAGTGTCTCAACCAATTAATCAGGGTGCGAGCTAATAACATAAAAAAAGAGCACAATTCCAAAGATAAAGAATTGTGCTCCAATTTATAACTTTTACTTGGTCAGAATTACGACTCTTTACCCGAGTTTCCTTTTCTGTCCAATACTTCGTCTACCAAACCATATTTTTTAGCTTCAGGAGCCGTCATCCAATTGTCACGATCACTGTCTTTTTCGATCGTTTCATATTTTTGACCAGTGTGACTTGCTAGAATATCATACAACTCTTTCTGCATTTGCTTAATTAGATTGTAAGAAATTTCCATGTCTGAAACTTGACCTTGCATTCCACCCATTGGCTGGTGAATCATCACTCTACTGTGGTGAAGACAAGTACGTTTTCCAGCAGCACCTGCCGCTAACAATACAGCTCCCATAGAAGCAGCCATTCCCGTACAGATGGTACCTACATCAGGAGATACATACTGCATCGTATCATAAATCCCCAATCCAGCGATTACAGAACCACCAGGACTATTGATAAACATTTGGATATCACGTTTTGGATCTGTTGATTCCAAGAACAACAATTGAGCTTGGATCACATTGGCAACATAATCATTTACTGGTACGCCCATGAAAATAATTCTGTCCATCATTAATCTTGAGAATACGTCCATCCCAACAACATTCATTTGTCTCTCCTCAATTACTTGTGGTGTAAACCCTTGAATATTTGGTACGGTTGTGTTCATGTATTTATCAAGGTGCATCCCACTCATATTCAGATGTTTAGTAGCATACTTCTTGAATTCATCTTTTTGGAACATATTATAATTATTTTTTATTTCTTTTAATACTATAATAAACGTTAGAAATGGGAAAAGGGTTTGAGAAAATAGTGTAAAGTTTAGAGTGTACAGTGATCCGACGTGGGCGTCAACTTTACACTTTACACTCTACACTAGCTTACCCTTCCTCAACATTCTCAGCAACTTCCGCAGTTTCTTCCGTTTCTACTGGTGCAGGTGGTTGATTTGCTTCTTGTGCTTTCTTAACGGCTTCTTCAAATTCTTTTAAACTTGCAGCTTTAGGCTTGACCGTAATTTCGTCCTTCATCAATCCGAACAATTTCTCAGAAACCATTTCTTGATGTGCTTGTTCGACTTGCTTTTGATCTTGCATTAATCTGCTAGCCATATTCAAGATCATGTGTTCATCTGCTTGACCACCGAAGTAGCCACGCACTTTATCCTTGAATGAATCCACCAATTCTTCTTCCGTTACTTTCACATCAAAACGCTTCACTAATTTCCCTTGGATCAAAGAACGTTTTAAGTTTAAAGCAAATCCATCAAATTCATTTTCGATTTGTTCTGCTGATAATTTATCGTTGGATATTTGTAACCATCTTTTCAAAAATGCTTCAGGTAATTGGACATCATTTTTTTTGACTAACAAATCCTGAAGATCTCTATATAACAATGCATCTGCTTGAGAGTCATGATACTTCTTGATACTTTCCTCAATCTTGTCACGTGCTTCCTTTTCACTACTTACTTCACCTGGTCCGAAATAAAGATCGAAAAATTCTTGTCCCATTTCTGCATCCTTCATACGCTTCACATCTGTGATTTCTCCTTCGAATTCCTGACCAACAATTTGATCTTCTCCTTCAGGAATATTTAGCAAATACTTACGAGTGTAATTCATGTCACCCTGATTTTCTAAATTGTAAATATTGAAACGAACTTTATCCCCTTTCTTTTTACCGATGACATCTTTTTTCACATCTTCATCCTGAATCCGATTCACCATGATCGTGAAAGTAGTCGCCCAACCTTTTGGTTTCAAAGCATCACCTTCTAATTCTTCCGCATTGAAAGTAATAGAATCTGATTCTTCAACTGCTTCATCAACCGAAGTCAATTGACCTGCACGTTTCAAACCATTTTCCATTTCCTTGTCGATGGTTTCTTTATCTACTTCAACAGCAAATTTCTCCAACTCCGTTTCTTTGGACACCCCTTTCACTTCCAATTGAGGAACCAATCCAACATCAAACTTAAAAGTATAGTCTTGCAAGTTATTGACATTAAAATCCAATAGCTCTTGATCTTCTGTCGCGATCGGTTGACCGAGAATTTCCATTTTCTCATCATCGATGTAATTGAACAAAGTGTCTTGCAACTCTTTATTAATTAGCTCTGCCAATGTTGGTTTTCCATACATTTTCTTGATGAAACCCATTGGGGTTTTTCCTTTGCGGAAACCTTTCAATGAAGCTTTATTTTTGAGTTTTTTCAACTCTTCGTTTAGCTTTGGTTCATATGCTTCTTTCTTTACAATAACTGTAAGTTTAGCATTTAATGAGTCAATATCTTCCCTAACAACATTGGACATCTATCGTAAATTTTGAAAATGAAAAAGGTTTGGAATTTAATACCTAAACCTTGAAATGAAAATGTAAGTAAGTTCTTACCAACAGAAAAAAGAAAATAGTGCGGGTGAAGGGACTCGAACCCCCACGCCTTGCGGCACTAGATCCTAAGTCTAGCACGTCTACCAATTTCGCCACACCCGCCTAAAATTTTCTTATATCGCTTTTAATATAATAGAACAAGCTTTTTCAAGGAGTTTAACAAAATGAACCTATTATTAGTTCAA
>CALFWW010000219.1 GCA_937928575.1 uncultured Saprospiraceae bacterium
ATCTTCGTTAGAAAGCCCTGTCTGCTTGGCGCAGTCAGGCAGGCTCGCCGTAACTAAGGCTATGTCTACGTTTTCTGCCTTGATCTCGAAAAATTTTCCTTCCAAAATATATCCGCACTTTTAGACTACAATTTGTATAACATCGAATAATTAAACGAGAGTAGGAGTTTGAAGCGGCGGCCGATTCTATATGTTTGAGATGAGCGAAATCAAAAGTCCCAGTGGACATTTGATTGAAGTGAACCGCTAAAGCGGATTATTCTTTTATGCCTCTTGGCATAAGCCAGCCCAGAATGAAAAAAGAAATAGAAACAGATTCCTCAAAAATCAATTTTGAAAATAGCAGGTAAGGACGATTATTCTGTTTTTATGAAAATCTAATTTTTACAAAAACAAAAACAAGATTTGTACTCTCCAATACGAAGAATAAAATATATTTTTCATTGTACCATCCATTGAAAAGTTGAATTTAATATACAACCTCAACTGGCGGATTCGTCATCTTATACTGCAAATTCAAAACAGAAGCATTGATATATTTTACTCCCTCAAGTTCTCTAATACCATACGCTTCATGTATATGTCCGAATGCATGAATTTTAGGTGCAACAACTTTTACCTTCTCTAATAAATCGTCACATCCAACATTTTGCTGCCGCATGGTTGCATCCAAGATTCCAAAAGGTGGTCCATGGGTGACTAAGATATCTGTCTGTTGTGGAATCAAATCCCAATGCTTTTTTATGTCGGCTCCTCTTTGTCTATTAAATGCCCAATCGTGAAACCAAGGTTGGATAGGTGAACCCCAAATATGGATTCCATCGATTTCAGTTCCTGAGTCGTTGAGATATATGATTTCTTTGGGGATTAAATTTTGAATTTCTTCATCAGTTGCTCTTTCAAAATAAAAATCGTGATTTCCTGCAATGAAAATTTTGTGTTTGAAATTTAGATTTTGGAACCAATCCAAGAAGGCTATTACACCAGCTTCTTTCCCCACGTTGGATATGTCGCCGGCATGAATAATCAGGTCGCCTTGCATTGGTGCGAGTTCAAGGTGTTTTCCGTGGGTGTCTGAGATGAAGGTTATTTTCAAGATTCCTTTTTTTTTGTAAAACTAATGTTTTAAAATTTTATATCAATTCAACTCAATATTTGTTCCAAACCACTTTTTTTTATACCCTTCTGGCATCCCATAAAAATGAACAATCTCAACAAAATCAGATGTCGACATTCCACCAGGATTCAAACCAGGCTCCCCTTCCGGAATTGGTACTTCTAATTTATCAAAATAATCCTGCCAGATAGGAAATGTATTGTTAGTTTCAGGATCAACGAAAGTCATGGGTTGTAGTTCGAAAATCGGTTTTCCATTATTGGCGTGCGTAAATGCATCGTAGATCAATTCAGAACAATAGTACTTATCATTGTTGATATCAAAAACATCATCATAGGGTTTCTGCATTTGCTGATGTATAAATTGAATGGCATCAGGAATTAATTTTTGCTGTGCATTTCGAAGTCGCCCCACTACTACTTTCGGATTTTTATCTTGATCGAAGGAACGGTTTAAGAAAGAATCGATTGGTGTCAATAAGACTCCTGCTGAAATTGCTTCCATTACCTTGAGCTCCTCTTTTTCTTTTATCAACAAACCGATGTGTGAGAATTTGGAACCTTTATAACCAAATGTCACTTTCTCGATCGCTGTACAAAAAGGACCGCAATCGCTATCTTGAAATAAGAGATCACCTTCTTGCAATGTAAATTGCGATTTGACCGCTTGCTTAGCTTGATCATTTTGAATATTACATGAATTGAAGCATACAGCAATGACTATCAAAAAGGGAATTATCCAAATCTTATTATTGTCCATCATTTTATAAAAGTAATTTCTTAATTTGAAATAAAAAAAGCGTCCCGAATAAATCGAAACGCTTTTTTTCACGCAAAGTATATTTACGTCTTCAGAACTATTAAAACCTATTCGTTAGATCCGATTTTTTTATTTTTGAAAGCATCTAAACCGCATTGCAAAAAGTTGGCATATTCTTCCTTGTCTGGTGTATAACCAACAGGAGAATTCAACAACTTCCCATCCGGAGATAGTAATGCATACCAAGGTTGTGAGTTATTTTCAAAATATTTGAACTGCATATACTGCCACTTCTGACCACTTCTTCTAAGTTTTTTTGTCGTGCCATCAAACCAAGTAACGGTCTCGCGTTCTTCTTCCGGTAAATCAATTTTATCATCTACATATAAAGAGATCAAAACATAATCTTCTTCTAGATAATTTGCTACACCTTGTTGAGGCCAAACATGTTCTTCCATTTTACGACAATTAACACACGCATGACCTGTGAAATCTACCAATATTGGTTTATTTACTTCTTTTGCGTATGAAAGTCCTTTTTCGAAGTCTTTGAAACAGTCTAAATTATTTGGACAATCTTTAGGATACATCCATGAGTAACCAGCTGGTGGTGCCAATCCAGAAAGCAAACTCAATGAGGTAAATGATTCTGATTTGTCATTGTATCTAAATCCTGACATCAAGTAAACTGCGAAAGCAAGAGATAATGCACCCAATGCCATTCTTGGAATTCCCAATTTCTTGATTGGTGAATCGTGTGGAAATTTAATTTTACCAAATAAGTACAATCCTAATCCAAGGAAACATAAAATCCAAATGATTAAGAATGGTTCGATTTTCAATAATCCCCAACGGGTTACTAAATCCGCATTTGACAAGAATTTAAATGCCAGTGCTAATTCTATAAAACCTAAAGTTACTTTCACGGTATTCAACCAGCCACCAGATTTTGGAAGTGAATCCATTACACTCGGGAAGGCTGCAAATAAAGCAAAGGGTAAACCGAGGGCGACTCCAAATCCTGCCATTCCTGAGGTGAGCTGCATCGCTCCCCCATCCGAACTCAAGGCGCCTGCTAGTAGAGATCCGAGAATAGGTCCGGTACATGAGAAAGATACCAATGCTAATGTCAATGCCATAAAGAAAATTCCCAACACTCCTCCTACGCCTTCCGCAGAACTTGCTCTATTGGTCCATGAGGCCGGCAAGGTCAATTCATAGAATCCAAAAAATGAAAATGCGAAAAAGAGAAAAATTAAAAAGAATGCGACATTCAAATATACATTGGTCGAGATGTCATTTAATATATTCGGATTGATCGAATCCATCAAGTGGAAAGGAATACTAAGAATTAAGTAAACCAATAGAATGAAGAATCCGTATAACACCGCTTTCCCGATTCCTTTACTTTCAGTTCCATCTGCTCCACCACCTTTTGTAAAGAAACTTACAGTCAACGGTATCATAGGAAATACACAAGGTGTCAACAATGCTACGAGTCCACCCAAAAATCCTAAAACAAAAATTCTCCAAAGGCTCGTGTTAGTTTCTATTACGGTTGCTGCTGTTGCACATTTCCCTACTGGATTTTTTAAATCAACATTTGCTAATTCTTTTGGCAAAAATGCAGCTCCCATTGCAGCTGCAGTCGCTGAACCAGCATTGATAGTTGGAGTCGGAGTTCCTCCATTATTCATCTGATCGACAATCGCAGAAGCTTCCGAACCGAAAACAGCTGATTGCTTATCTGGATATACTACAAAGTCTACTTCCTTTGGAGGCAAACATTGTTTGTCATCACAAGTCATGTATGAAAAATAACCTGTAATTGATTTGTTAGTTTCAGATACTTTTATTTTCTGACGGAAGGTGACTGGGCTATTTAGATACTTTGTAACTACGATTCCACCAAACAATGGATCCGCTGCTTTTTTAGCTTTTCCTTTTTCAATGGTCTTTCCTTGTTTTACAAAATTAGCTGCTTCATCAAAATTGAAGGAGGATGGTTCTGGTCCACCTTCCTCAATATCTTGAGAATAGACAGCCCATCCTTTATCCATCTTCGCAATAAAATCAACATAGTAGACATCTGCTTCAACATTGTTGATTTTGACATCCCATTTTACAGGATCTAAAAATTTAGGATTTGGCTTTTTGATATCAATTGGAAGATCGACATCAGCAGTTTTTTGTTCTACCTTTTCAACTGTTTTTTTTATCGGAGCTACTACTTTTGGTACCGACTGTTTTACTTTATTGGTTGTCTCTGCAATTTTTTCTTTTACTTGAGTTGCTGTCTCTTGAACCTTGGTAACTATCTTCGGTGCTGCAACCTTTTTTTTTACTTCAGTTTTAGCCGCTTCAACCACCTTGGTTTCTTTTGTTGCTTTGGTCGCATCTCCACTTCCACCAGTCGTTGGTTTGATAGAAAAAGAAAAATCTACATCTGATGGAGGCAAACATTTGGTTGCATCACAAGTCATGTAATTTACATAACCGGTAACTGGTTTTGAAAAATCAGTAACGGTAATACGTTGTGTAAAAACAGCTTTCTTAGAAAATTTCGCTAAGGTCATATCGAAGATAGCGTCATGGCCTTCCTTGCGATTTTCTTTAGCTTCGATGTTTTTACCTTTCAAGGCGAAGTGTGCACCTTCATCGTAATTGAAGTTGGTAGCAACTGGTCCATCGTCATTTTCCAAGTATTGAGAATAAACGGTCCAACCATCATCGATAATGGCGGTATAGATCAAGTCAAATTCTGTCGGGCTGATTTGCTTATAGTCGGTTTTCCATTTTACGGGATTGAAGATTTGGGCAGATACATTGGCAGTAAATAACCCAATCAATAAAATGAATGTGATAAATGTTCTCATCTCTCAAATTTAATTTTGATAATTAATTCCTTTAAAATTACAATTGTCGCATAAATATTGGAAAATACAATTCGACACTTACAAAAGTAAATGATGTGTAAAAATATAACATTTGTTACGTAAAAACAATTGGCAGTAAGTCACACTTACTGCCAATCATCAACGCTTTAAAGTTACAACCATTTATTGATGTAAAAAGCTATTATATATTTTTGTCAAATTTTTAACAAGAATTTGCTAGATAGGATACCTTTACTCAACGAGAGCGATATCAAACTCAACATCGGTTGGTGGTAGGCAACTAGATTCGTCGCAAGTCATATATACCAATTTTCCTTTAAGTGAAGTACTATCTCCCTCAACTTTTACCCGTTGTGTGAACATGGCACGGTTGCTAAATTTCACCAATTTGACCCCAAAATTATTGTCCATTTCTTCTTTCTTCATTCCAGCTTCTTTCGCTTTTCCGACTACCTTTACATCCGTTTCATATTCGAAACTTGTAGGGACAGGACCTTTTTCTGGATCATTAAATTGAGAGTATACCGACCAACCTCTTTCTATGTCTGCTTTAAATACAATATCATATTCTGAATCATTCACCTTTGTGGCCTCGAAAGTCCAAGTCACAGGATCGAGTTGTGCGAAAGCCACATTAGAAATAGAAAACATAAAAAGGATAGCAAGTAAAATTCTCATCTTGTAAAAATAGTTTTGTCAAACTTTAAAAAAATTGTTGACAGTGTTCTAGGATTGACTTTCCTCGTTTATACCAAATAATTATGCCTAATGAATAACCTATTAAAAATCAAGCCAACTGCCAGATTTTTAGCGATTCATTGTAGGTAATAATTTGATATAAATTCGGGTAGTCTTATTGGGGTAAGATACTGATGGGAATTTAATTTGTTGATGCTAAGATAATTAAAACTTCTTTTTCCAATAGAATTTTAACTTTCTTTTAGGATGAAATAAGGGAAGGAATTTGTGCGTTCATCGCTCCCACCAAACTTTCGAATAAAATTCGCCCATTTTCATTATTTAATATGGTTTCTGAGGCTCTTTCAGGGTGCGGCATCATTCCGAATACGTTTCTATCCTGGTTGCAAATCCCTGCGATATTTAATGTCGAGCCATTAGGATTGGCAGCATCGTTGACTTCGCCCTTTTCATTGCAATATTTAAATAAAATTTGATCGTTTTTTTCCAAAGATTGTATGGTCTTGGCATCTGCATAGAATCGACCTTCTGCATGAGCGATTGGGATTTTCAATGCCTTGTCCAAATCAATTTTGCTGGTGACAGCACTTTGAATGGTTTGTGTTTTTAAAAATGTATTCTTACAAATAAATTTTTCATTTTCATTTCTCAGTAAGACTCCTGGTAATAATCCACTTTCACAAAGGACCTGAAAACCATTGCAAATTCCGAAAACATATCCTCCTTGGTTGGCGAATTCAATCACCGCATTCATGATTGGAGAAAATTTAGCGATGGCTCCTGCTCGTACATAATCACCGAAAGAGAATCCACCAGGTAGAATAATACAATCCCCTTTTTGGAAATTTTGAAGGGATGTACTTTTATGCCATAACATTTCAACTTTTTGTCCTAAGACACTTTCCAAAACATATTGCATGTCATTGTCGCAATTCGATCCCGGAAAAACGACAACACCAAATTTAGGTTGATTCATATTATTAAAAAGTTAAGCTATTAATCCAAAGTGGTTTCAATTGAAGCATTATTATACCTACAAATATAACCAGATGAAAAAACTCTGCAGTACGTTTTTTAAATTGTGTAAAATTTAATCCTAAAAAAATGGCTAACGGCACTGAAACAATCATCAAATGCTCCAGATTAATTCCTGATTGGAAAAAAAATGTCAAAGTTGTCACCAGTAATCCCCAGTACAAAATCGAAATATACTTTTGTGGTTTGATATTTTTCTTGGACATATAAATACCATAACTCAGTAATGCCAACCCAATTAGCAATCCAAAGAATCCTAGTTTGAAATATAGATCCATGCTAGTTGTTCCTGCAATATCAAAGAATTCCAAATTTTCTAAAAAATGATAATTGTAAAAATAATTGACGCGATCAAACAAAAAGTGATACACCCAAAATCCATAATAAGGAACAACGAATCCTAAAATCAACATCAAACGTTCTCTCAATTTAAAAGAACGAAGTATACTCAACCCAACGAATCCCAAGATCAACAATATCCAAGAAGAGAAGCAAAAAAGACTACCGACTCCAAACCACAAACCTACACTGAAAATTTTGCTACCACCATGACTCGTTTTGTAAGTATTGAATAATAATTGAAGACCAATGATATAGAATGTGTTGGCCATGAGAATTGGTGACAGTTGTAAAAATTCTGGAATCGCACTGACCAATAAAACATAGAAGACACCAGGAAATAAATTGATCTCCGTATTTAATCGATAATCCGCAACTAATTTGTTAATCAAAAAAGCTTGAACGAAAACCAAAATAATTGAAGTGATAAGTGGTATAGGACCAGTTGTGCCAATTGTACTATATACCCATTCGCTTAAAATTCCTAAATGTCCTGGCTCCCATTCAGTAGGAAATAAAAAGGAAGCTAAACGAATTAGGATCACATAAAAGAGCATGAATATATTGGCTGCAAACTTATTGGATCTAAATAATGATAGCACTTAAGTTGATTTTTTCTTTGAAGTAAAGATAGGAAAAATATGAAGTTGGTTGATTGAGGTTTCATATCTAAGTATAGCTTATTAAATTTAAAATTGGACCGTTGATACGTGAAACAACAATTGGCAAATGAGTCTTAACTATTGCTCTTTAAAAAATCTACCGTTGCTTCTACTAAATCCAGTGCATCATCTGGTAATTCTTTTCCAGTCCAAGGATGTTTTCCACCAAACACATGGTTTGCATTTTCGATGATGTACAATTCTGCTTTTGGATACCACTCTTTCATTTGATGCGCTGCAAATTCTGGAACCGCTTTATCATTGCCACCGTGAATAACCATCAATGGTTTTTTGAAATTTTCCAACACATTCTTTACGGAATATTTTTTCTTATGTCGGTCAAAATCTTTTTTCAATTGATAGTACAAGGGCATGTCTTGTTTGGTCCTTCCATTTTTAATAATGGCGACTCCTTTTGTTTTCCACTTCTGGACTAGTGCATCGTTATTTTCCCAAAAGTAGGACAGACTTGCAACCGACGCCCAACCGATCACACGTTTAATTCGATCATCATGGTGTGCAGCAATCATACTGACTCCTCCTCCCCTACTATGTCCAATCAATGAAATGTCATCGTGATTGACGTTCCCGTACTTTGCGTCCAAATTTTTCGGAATCCAATCGAGCACCGTTTCAATATCAAGCAATTCATTCGTGTAATTATTTGCTCCAAATGCTTCTAAATCTGCAAAATCCAATGGTTGGTCAACTGTAGTCCCATTATGAGAAAAATTAAACTTGATGAATAGATATCCTGCTTCGACAAATTTTTCACCAATGAGATTCCAAAATCCCCAATCCTTAAAACCTTTGAATCCATGCGCAAAAAGAACGATAGATTTGGGTGTTTTGGTCAACTTTGGAAAATAAATGTCCAACAATAGCTTTCTTCCTGCTTTGCTCTCAACAACTACGTTATTTTCGATGTTCATATTCTAATGTATTAATCAATTGCTTGTATCTTTAATGAGAATAATTTAAGATGTATAATGATGAATCGTCATCCAATTATACATAATTAATTATAAATCACTAATTGTAACTTATGGTCAAAACGTTGAATACGATTAAAGCTCCGATTGCTGAGGAGTTGAAGACGTTCGAATCGAGCTTTCGAGACGCGATGGCCAGCCAGGTTCCGTTATTAGATAAGATCACCTACTATATTGTCAAGCGAAAAGGGAAGCAGGTACGCCCGATGTTTGTTTTTCTTTGTGCCAAATTATGTGGTGAGACCAATCCTTCCAGTTTTAATGCGGCTTCTATGATAGAGTTGCTGCATACGGCGACCCTTGTGCATGACGATGTAGTGGATGATTCCAATGAACGACGCGGTTTCTTTTCGATCAATGCGTTGTGGAAAAATAAAATTGCGGTTTTAGTTGGTGATTATTTGTTATCAAAAGGATTATTGCTGGCAGTTGAAAATAAAGAGTATCGCTTGTTAGAAATTGTATCGAATGCTGTCAAAGAAATGAGTGAAGGTGAATTGTTACAAATTGAGAAAGCAAGACGATTGGATATCAAGGAAGACATCTACTACGATATTATCCGTAAAAAAACAGCTTCCTTAATTGCTTCAGCCTGTGGTGCAGGTGCTTCTTCTACGACAAAGGATGAAGCAACCATTCAAAAGATGATTCAGTTTGGTGAAAAGATTGGTATTGCTTTTCAAATTCGTGATGATCTTTTTGATTTTGGTGTAGAAGATATTGGAAAGCCAACTGGTATCGATATCAAAGAAAAGAAAATGACTTTGCCATTAATCTATGCATTGGATCATGCTGCTCGTCGAGACAAAAAACGAATCATCAATATCATCAAGCGCCATAATGAGGACAAGGAAAAAGTTGCCGAGGTTATTCAATTTGTCAATGCAAGTGGTGGTATTCAGTATGCGACCGATGCGATGAATCGTTATCGCAAAGAAGCTTTTGATATTTTGAATACCTTTCCAGAATCTGAGACTCGGACTTCTTTGTTTGATTTGGTGAATTTTGTTACGGAGCGTAAGAAGTAGGATTGTTAGGACCTAGGGAAATTTATTTGAGCGATATTTTTGGATAGATATTGAGAAATCAATTAATAATAACCACTTTTTCAATGGCCAATAATTTCTCGTCTGTCAAACATTGGAGAAAATAATTTCCGCTAGGTAATTCATTCACTGGAAGAACAAAAGTTGCATCATTGTCTTTAGTGGAGAAAGACTTATGCACCTTGCCCTGAACATCTACTAATTGAAAATGTACAGTATTTCTAACGTAGTAATCCAAAGCGATTTTCCAAATATCTGCAAGAATCGGAATATTAAATGATATAATCTAAATTTTAGAAACATAGAATATGAAATCAATCAGCGCGTTAATTCTATCGTGTTTTTTTCTCTTTTGGCAAAATTGCATTGCGCAAAACGAATTTGCTCCAATCGGAGCGAGATATTAAATGGTACTACACAGAGTGTAGCCTAAAAAATACGGTGGGGTTAGGTTTATACAACAAAGTGTGTACATTATAAATGTACGCAACAGAAACTAAACAACCAACAATAAATATATTAAATATTATAATTTAACTTTCTGAAAGGGTAGCAATAAAACAATTAAAATGCGCGTTTATACAATCCAGAGCAACAGAGTCAGAACCACTACAACCTCGTAATCGAAGCCCCAATAGCATTCAATCGCTCATCAATATTCTGATAACCCCGATCTATCTGATGAATATTAGAAATGACAGAAGTACCTTCCGCCGACATGGCAGCGATCAAAAGTGCAACACCTGCACGTATATCCGGAGAGGACATTTTGATACCACGTAACTTATGTTTTCTATTCAAACCGATGACTGTTGCTCTATGTGGGTCACATAAAATAATTCTTGCGCCCATATCGATTAATTTATCAACAAAGAACAAACGACTTTCAAACATCTTCTGGTGAATCAATACACTACCCTTTGCTTGAATCGCCATTACCAAAATGATACTCATCAAATCTGGCGTGAAACCTGGCCATGGAGCATCGTAAATGGTCATAATAGAACCATCGATAAAAGTTTGAACCTCATATGTTTTTTGAGCTGGGATGTAAATATCGTCACCTTTGATTTTCAGTTTGACACCAAGTCGTCTAAAAACTTGTGGGATATTTCCTAGCTCTTTCACTGCGCAATCTTTTATCGTAATTTCAGATTGAGTCATTGCAGCCATTCCTATGAAACTACCGATTTCAATCATATCGGGAAGGCAACGATGATCTGTTCCTCCTAATGAGGAGACGCCTTCAATAATTAATAAATTGGAACCGATACCTGAAATTTTGGCGCCCATTTTATTGAGCATGGTGCAGAGTTGCTTGACATAAGGTTCGCAAGCAGCGTTGTAGATAGATGTTTTTCCTTTTGCTAGCACAGCCGCTAATACAATGTTAGCGGTTCCTGTTACAGAAATTTCATCCATTAAGATATAAGCACCTTTTAGTTTCTTCGCTTCTAGATAGTAAGCACCTTCTTTCTCATCGAATTTGAATTTCGCTCCTAATTTTTGCAATCCTAATAAATGGGTATCAATACGACGGCGACCAATTTTATCGCCACCTGGATTTGGTAAATAAGCTTTTCCGAATCTAGCCAACATTGGTCCTATCAACATCACCGAACCTCTAATTCTTTTAGCGTTTTCGTGGTATTCTTTAGATTTGAAAAATTTGAGATTGATTTTATCCGCCTTGAAAGTGTAGGAACCTTTTGCTTTTCTACGAATGGTTACCCCAATTCCTTTGAGTAAGGTTAGCAGTTTTTTTACATCTAAAATTTCAGGAACATTGTTGACAGTGATCTTGTCATCGGAAAGTAAAGTGGCGCAAAGAATTTGTAATGCTTCATTCTTAGCACCTTGAGGAGTGAGCACTCCTTTTAATTTGCGTCCGCCTACTACTTCAAAAGCATCTGAAGGCATGTTGGTTTATAGTTTAGTTGATATTTTCAAATAAGTTTAAGTCTTAAAAAAATAAGTTTAAGATTAAATGACCTTGTTTCGTGAGTCCGTGAGTACTGCGCGAAACAAGGTCATTTTAAACTTAAACTTCATTCTTAAAAGCTAAACTTCATACTACTTTCGTCTTCCTTTGTAACCACCGCGATTTGAGCCACCACGATTATTATTACTTCTGTAATTATTTCTACGATCGTTGCTATGACTACGATTATCAGAATTTACTTTACGTTTACGAGGTTTTGCATTTGCCAATTTATCAAGGTAGATGTTGTCTTCCAATTTCAATTTACCTTTTGACAAATTAATCAAATCTTCCTTGATGATATCATCACTTACGTAATGTTCCTTTGCCCAAGTTTTGTAAGCCAATTTCATATAAGAACCGATGACTGCAACGTAACCATCTTTCTTTGGTCCTTCTGGCATTGCAATGGCATTATCGATCATTGCCTTTACATTGTTACCATAATGACGGAAACGAGTTCTTGATTCTGGATAAGGAACCCGATCAGGAGACTTACGCATTTCGACTTCGGTAGGTTTGTGACCAGAAGGCGTATCTACATCGATATCGAATTTTGCGATTCTAAAAACATGCTTCCATAATTTATCTAGATAGTCATCAATCGTTCTGTTCTTTGGATGCATCTGGTGCATTAGGGTAACGATTTTATCGCAGAATGCTTGACGTTCTTCATCATTTTCAATCGTCTTTGCGTGATCTACAAGCATCTGTACATTTCGTCCATATTCATGCATGATGAGTATTTCCTTTTCAGAATTATACTCCATTCCATGATGTTTAATATCTTTTGAAACCATTTTAAATTTATTGGTTAAATATTTAATACGCTATTCTACGGTGACTGACTTAGCCAAGTTACGTGGTTGATCTACATCACAACCTCTTAATAAAGCGATGTGGTAAGATAACAATTGTAAAGGGATAACTGATAATAAAGGCGTCAATGGTTCGTCTGTAACAGGGATTTCGATTACATAATCGGCCATTTCGCTGATTATTTTCTCTCCTTCATCGACAATTGCGATGACAATTCCTTTTCTTGACTTCACTTCCTGGACATTGCTTACGATTTTATCATAAGCACTTTTATTAGTGGCGATTACAATGACTGGCATATTTTCGTCAATCAGAGCGATCGGGCCGTGTTTCATTTCTGCTGCAGGATATCCTTCTGCGTGGATGTAAGAAATTTCTTTCAATTTCAAGGCACCTTCTAGCGCTACTGGGAAGTTGTAACCACGTCCCATGTAAAGTGCATTCGGTGCATCCATAATTTCTTTGGCTATATATTTTATTTGGTTATCGCTTTCTAACACTTTAGCTACTTTTTCTGGAATATTCTCCAATTCATTTAATAGCTGGTGATAGTAAGATTTAGGAATCGTCCCTTTGGAGTATCCTAAACTAATTGCCATAATTGACAACAACGTCACTTGTCCTGTGAATGCTTTGGTTGAGGCAACTCCAATTTCTGGACCTGCGTGAATGTAGGAGCCTGAATCTGTAAAACGTGCTATAGAAGAGCCAACACTATTTACGATACCGTATAACAATGCGCCTTTTTCTTTAGCGATTTCTAGGGCAGCCATGGTATCAGCTGTCTCACCAGATTGTGATAATGCAATGACGACATCATCTTCATTAATAATTGGATTTCTGTAGCGAAGTTCACTTGCATATTCTACTTCAACTGGAATCCTTGCTAATTCTTCCAATAAATATTCTCCGATAAGCGCGGCATGCCACGACGTTCCGCAAGCAGCTAAAATAAATCTTTTTGCTTTTGAAATTCGTTCGTGCACATTTTGTAAGCCACCTAATTTCAACCAAGACTCACTTGCGTTGATCCGACCACGCATACAATCCGCAATCGTTTTTGGCTGTTCAAAAATTTCCTTGAGCATGAAGTGTTCGTAGTCTCCTTTTTCGATCTCATCCATTTTTAGATCGAGCTGTTCGACAAATGGCGTCATTACTTCATTCCCCATATTCTTGATTTGCAAGCCATCTTTTTGAGACATCACTGCGATTTCTTCGTCGTTTAAGTAGACTACTTTTTTAGTGTGTTCTACAATGGGGGTTGCATCTGATCCTACGAAGAATTCATTTTCACCAATTCCGATAACCAATGGACTTGCTTTTCTTGCGGCAACAATTTTATCTGGATCTTCCCGATCCATCACAACGATTGCGTAAGCACCCGCTACTTTTGTCAACGCAAGTCGGACTGCTTCTTCAACTGGTAAATTATCTCGAGTTTGAATTTCTTCAATAAAGTGAACCAACACTTCTGTATCTGTTTGACTTTTGAAAGTATGTCCTTCTTTTGTCAATGCCGCTTTTATCGCACTATAATTTTCAATAATTCCGTTGTGGATAATTGAAAGTCTATTGTTACCCGACATGTGTGGATGCGCATTTATATCATCTGGTTTTCCGTGAGTCGCCCATCTGGTATGTCCCATCCCTCTATTACCTGTCTTGGATTTATCTTTCATGAAATTTTCCAAATCCTTGACTTTGCCTTTTCGCTTGTAGACATTTAGTTCACCATTAAACAAAGCAATCCCGGCACTATCATATCCACGATATTCAAGTCTTTTGAGACCATTCATTAAAATTGGGTAAGCTTCTTTATTACCTATATAAGCTACGATACCACACATAGAAAATAAGTTTTGAGATTTGTAAAAAGTTAGTTGTCGGTATAAGTGATATTTAGTTTTGCAGGGTAGGTCGAATGTTGGGGTCCAAAAATTATAGACCTGTTGGCTCTCTGAGTAGATAAAAACATCGTTAAGATTACTTCATTTGACACTTCTCCAGCAACCATATCCTGAAGAACTCCTGATAAATTTAAGGTGTAAGTATGTAAATCCATCATTTCGTCTGTTTCCAATTCTCCACCGAAAACTGAAATATTTCCAACATTAAAAGCACGAATCACGTCTTCAATCAACAATAATTCGCCGTCCTCTGTCTTTTCTGACAATAAAAGTTGATCTCCTGGTTCAAAAATTTCAATATCATCACCGGGTAAAGTTGCGACTGTAAGCTCTAATGTTGCTTTATTTATTATTAAGTCATTTAAGTCTTCTATGTAAGGAAATTTAAAACTCACATTTACCCCTTCCATTCCTTGCACAAATAACAAGCTGTCTCCTAGTGAAGTATTCTCAATAAATGGACTCATCTGGGAAGTACTTGCACCATAATGATCGAAGCTCACCGTTTTTACACTCGCATTTGAGAAGATTAAATCAAACTGCTTAGGAATCGTGTCTTGTCTTGTATAATAGATCTGTACTCTTGAACCAACATTTCTGTATTGAAAACTTAGCAACGATTCTTTGTTGACACCTTCCGTTTCAATGTAAAAACCTTTGAACTGCTCAAGAAAAAGTGTGTCATTTGAAAAAACTGTTGAATCCATTTCTTCCAAATCAAAAATTTCCTGCGCAAAAGAATTATCCAATGGAACTCTGAGTAAAGGTATTAATGTATCAAATCTCGCTTCATCATCATAGTAGCTAATTACTGGAACCGTAGATACTGGATCAGGAATAAAAGTTTTGGTTCCTAATGGCATTGGATCAAACATGAAAGCGTCGTTTGAGTAGTACGAATCGCTATTGTCTAAATCTTCCGTCAACCGATGAACACTTATTGTATGCGATTCCAAAAAATTTCCATACATCGCAATCGTATCATAAACTAATTCTAACACGACTGAATCAATCTCATCGGTTGGTAGAAATTGAGGATTATTAAAGGATAATCTACCTTGGACATAATTGGTTGCTTTAACGCCTCCAAAAATTGGATCTTCTAAGTCACCGCAAAGAAAGAAGTCTAACTGATTGTCTAGATCAAAAGTTTGGATACTATCAGCTACAATCGTTTTTGCGACTATAGTAACGCTATCCGTAAATGCTATGTTGACTTGATCTTGTTCAAGTAATTCACCTCCGATTACAGAAGGTTTGTTACAAGATGGAACAATAAACATCGTAACAACCAGTACCAAAAGTACTAAATGAGAATTCTTCATTATTAAAATATCTTTATTGAAGAACGAAAAGATTAGTAAAACAGTTGGGTAAAATTAGGACACTTCTAATTCCAACATTGATTGATAAAACTCCATGTACAATGGAAGATATTCTACGCCTTCTTCAGGGAAATTTAGAACTGGTTTGTCTAATTTTTCCAAATCTGATTCTAAATCCTTTGGAAGGTTTGCACTTCCTTTGATGATTCCATCTGCGTAAGCCAAAGCACCTTTTTGTAAGGTTATATTTTTCCCACTATAATAAGGTTCTAAGTCTTTATCTTCTAGATTATTGATCGCAGCTTTTTCAATGAAACTCTTTGCAAACGTTTTTCCCAACGAGTGTTCATATGCAGAATAAATAACTCTGGAATTTTGAAAAATAGGTTCCGTTTTATAAGCAGTTTTCAAGTACATTGGTACTAAACTGGTCATCCATCCATGACAGTGAATAATGTCTGGTGGCCAACCGAATTTCTTTACGGTCTCTAAGATTCCTTTACAGAAAAATACCATTCTATCTGCATTATCCTCAAACGGTTTTCCATCCGCATCTTCGAATACAGATTTACGTTTGAAAAATTCCTCATTATCCAAGAAATAAACTTGCATCCTTGCACCAGGCAAAGAAGCAACTTTAAGGATTAATGGGTAATCATCATCTTCGACAATGATGTTCATACCAGACAATCTTACTACTTCATGAAGGCGGTGTCGACGCTCATTGATGGTCCCATAGCGAGGCATCAAAATTCTAATCTCCATTCCATTTTCCTGAATATATTGAGGTAGTTGTCTTGCAATTTCAGATATTTCGGAAAGTGCCGTGTATGGCTGCATTTCCTGTGTAACTATTAATACTTTCTTCTTATCCATAAACACTAAAGGTTTTATTACACTTTTTTAGATTTTCAAAAAACTAACGTGCAAATTTACTAAAAAATGGGCATATTTTGTATTCTTGACCCAAATAAGAACTTTTAAGGTTTGCACTAGGCAAACGTTACAATAGAGAATCTTAGCACCTTACACATACTAATTTAACGATATATGTATCTTTTTAAACGCGTTTCTGATCTTCAACGATATATTACATCACAAAGGGACCAACAAAAAAGTGTAGGATTTGTTCCTACCATGGGTGCTTTACATGAAGGACACCTCACTTTAATAGAGCGTTCAAGGTCTGAAAATGATATTACCGTTTGCAGTATTTTTGTCAATCCGACCCAATTTAACGACAAAAAAGATTTGGACAAATATCCTCGCACTACTGCCAATGACATCTCCCTACTAACGCAAAAAGACACCGAAGTATTATTCTTGCCGCCACCTTCAGAAGTATATCCGGAAGGCTTAGATACCAAACTTGACCTAAAAATGGGGCAGCTTGATAAAGTTATGGAAGGTGAATTCAGACCTGGACATTTTGAAGGAATGGCGCAGGTAGTAAAACGTTTGTTAGATATTGTGAATCCACATCACCTATATATGGGGCAGAAGGATTACCAACAATTGACCATTGTCCGAAGTATGATCAAGCAACTGGATTTGCCCGTAAAATTAGTCAGGTGTCCAATCAAACGGGAAGCAGATGGCCTCGCTATGAGTTCTAGAAATGTGCGATTGAAACCTGATATTCGAAAAAGAGCCACTATCTTAAGTGAGACCTTGAAAAAAGCAAAAACAAAAATAGACAAAGTAGATCCGAAAGTGATTCAACAAGAGGCGATGGCAGCTATGGCAATTCCTGATTTCAAACCTGAATACTTTCGCATTGTGGATGGTGTCACTTTATTACCCGTTGTAGATGTCAAGAACGCTGAAGAAATCGTGGCTTGTACCGCCGTTTGGGCCGGAGATGTAAGACTAATTGATAATATGATTCTGAAAGGATAAATTTAAGTACGGAAACTCGAGAAATTGCTTGATCCTTCGACATCTTGGCAACGCCAAAGCTCAGGATGACAAGCAACTCGACATCTTGGCAACGCCAAAGCTCAGGATGACAAGCAAAATTTCAAACCCTTCTCGAATACCCAGCATTCTATTACTGTCAAATCCTTGAAAGGGCTACACCGAACTTCTCGTCCAAACTACAATTCCTGAACTGACATTTTAAGGATGGCTCAAAGGCTACATTAGATTTCTCCACAAGGTCGAAATTGGAAACTCGAGAGATGCTATGTTAAAAACCAAGCCCATCCCAAGATTTTTTCATAAATTAGAGACATAAAGGAAGATTAATATAATCTATCCAGAGTAGGCTATATCTCGTATATGGTCTACATTTTTTTTGGATGCCTTGCTTACCTTT
>CALFWW010000220.1 GCA_937928575.1 uncultured Saprospiraceae bacterium
CTAAACTCCTGATATTCAACATCTTGAATAATTATCAGAAAAAAAAATTCAATATTTAGTGTATTTTAACCAACGGTTGACATCTATATCACAGTTTAGTAGAGTATAAACGAGAATTAACCCTTTAAATAATTTAAGTTATGATTTTTACAAAAAATAAAATTGGCTTACTACTCCTTTTAGTAACGATAGGATTTAGCTTTCAATCCTGTGTCAAAGACCGGTGTGATGCCACCCGTACCTTTATTCAATGGATTCCAATTTATAAAACAGTAGATGAAATTCGCCAAAACATTCAAGTGGATGGTCCTAGAGAATTGAAGAATCCAGGAAAAATATACTACTACAATGATTACCTAATGGTCAATGAAGTAAGAGAAGGAATCCATATCATCGACAACTCAGATCCTAAAAATCCGAACACAGTCGCTTTTATCGAAATTCCCGGAAATGTAGATATGGCCGTCAAGAACAATATTCTTTATGCTGATAATTATATTGATTTATTAGCGATCGATATTACAAATCCAGTATCTCCAACACTAATCTCACGTACAGAAGATGTTTTCAATTCACTATCATTACATCAAGACTTAGGACATTTGGTGTATTATGAAGAAACGGAAACCACCATGGAAATAGATTGCAATGATCCTCGCTGGGGTGGAGGTAGTTGGTTCTTCCAAGGTAATAATGTATTGATTGATTCGGCTTTTGATAACAATTCACCTACTTTTGAATCAGGAAGTGGAAGTGGAAGCAATCCTCCTGTTGGTATTGCTGGCTCAATGGCAAGTTTTGCGTTGGTAGATTGTTTTTTATATGTGATCGATAACGCACAAGTTGATGTTTTTAATGTAGAAAACAATACACAGCCGCAACTCGCCAATACTTTTACTGTAGAATGGGGAATTGAAACTTTATTTCCTTACCAAGATAAATTATTCATTGGCGCGGAAGCAGGCATGTTTATTTTTGATAATACCAATCCTGCCGCACCTGTTTACCTATCTGAGTTTAGACATGCTCGTGCTTGCGACCCTGTATATGTGAAGGATGATTATGCTTATGTCACTTTGAGAGGTGGAACTTTTTGTCAAGGTTTTGAAAATCAATTGGACGTGGTGGATATCAGCAATTTGGAAGATCCTTTTTTAGTAGAAACTTATCCAATGGACAATCCACATGGATTGAGTATCAAGAACGATGAATTGTATTTATGTGATGGAGCGAGTGGCTTGAAAGTTTATAACATTGAAAATGTAAACGCTATTTCTGAAAATCAGTTAGATCATGTATCCAATTTTGATGCTTACGATGCCATCAATATTCCTAATAAAGATGTGGTCATGGTCATAGGGAAAGATGGATTTTACCAATTTGATAATTCCGATCCAAATCAATTGATTCAAATTAGCTTGATACCTGTTACGAGAAATTAATAGGCCTAATTAAATGATAAGTCGGTGGTCGTTCTAACTTTGAGCAACTCCTGACTTATCATTTTCTAAAAAAACATCAATGAAAAATCTCAAATTTTTATGGCTCTTTTGCTGCTTCATTTTTGCCGGAACATTAACCGCACAAGAGACCTCAACAATTGACATCATTCATATGAAGAATGGTAGCGTTTTTAGAGGACAAATCACTCACTACACCCAGGGCGGCATCTTGAAGATAAAAGTCAATGATAAAATTGAGTTGGCTTTTCCGGACAATCAAATAAAAAAAATAATCCAAAAGGAAGTAAATAGCGATGGCATTAAGGAAATTAAAAGTCGCAAACAATATGCTTTCAGGGAACGTGGTGTTTACAACCTAACAAGTGGATCGATTGCTGCAGGAAAACAAGCATGGAATTCTGAGAACATTATAGACGTAGGTTTTCAAAATATCACCGGTTTTAAATTCAATCGCTTTCTTGGCGTTGGACTAGGAATCGGAGTGGATTATTATTACGGTGGTAGTGGCCAAACTGTAATGCCTATATTCGCAGAAGCAAGAGGTTACTTAAAAGAAAAAAATGTTTCTCCGATGTATAGCTTAGCAGCGGGATACGGGATTGCCTTTAAACGTAATGATTTTAACATTACAAATACAAAAGGTGGTTTGATGCTTCATCCCGCAATTGGACTAAGAATTGGTGGTTCTGATAATGCCACCTTTATTATAGATCTTGGGTTTAAAATACAACACGCTCAATTTGAATATGATTGGGGTTGGGAACAGATGGTTCAAAGAATGAGATATCATCGATTTATTTTGAGAACAGGGATTATGTTTTAGCATTGAGTTTTAATTTCTAAACATCAACAACTAAGCTTCAGTCAACACAAAAATCAAATCACCTCCGATCAGTAATTTAATAGGATTAAAAATCAGCGTTGTAAAGGAAAAAGAGATTAGCTATCTTGAGAAAAAAAAATTCAACTATGCGTTTTTTATCAATTCTCTTGCTCCTCGTAATTAGTGTAAATCTATTCGCACAAAATATAGAAAGAGTCGAACCACCCCACTGGTATGCCGACATGAACAATCCTGATTTGCAATTGATGATTTACGGAAAACAGATTAATGATCTAACTCCAACGATTGATAAAACAGGAATCAAAATCGTACAAGTTCATCAAGTCGATAATCCAAATTATCTTTTTATCGATCTGAATATGGAGAATGCAACTCCAGGAAAATTTGAAATCCAATTCAAGAAAAAAAAGAAAACCATCACTTCTCACGAATACGAATTAAAACCAAGAACGAAGGACGGCGCCAATAAAAAGTCTTTTGATAATAGTGATGTCATATACTTAATTACACCAGATCGTTTTGCCAATGGCAACCCAAGAAACGATGAGGTGGCAGGATTGAGTGAAGGACTGAATCGTTCTTTAGAATACGGTCGTCATGGTGGAGATCTGAAAGGAATCATCGACCATCTAGATTACATCAAAGAAATGGGATTTACTGCGGTTTGGTTAAATCCAGTATTGGAAAACGATCAAGAGAAATGGTCCTATCACGGATATTCTACAACAGATTATTACAAAGTCGATTCTAGATTTGGTTCCAATGAGGAATACCTTCTATTATCAGAAGAAGCTACAAAACGTGGGATGGGTGTTATCATGGACATTATTGTCAATCATTGCGGAAGCGGACATTGGTGGATGAATGACCCACCAGCCAACGATTGGTTTAATTATCAGGATCAACCTTATCAAGGCACCAATCATAAAAAGTCAACCTTATTAGATCCATACACCGCTCCTGCTGATCGCAAAATTATGACAGAAGGTTGGTTTGTAGAAACAATGCCAGACCTCAATCAACGCAATCCATTCATGTCTACTTATTTGATTCAAAATTCGATTTGGTGGATTGAGTATGCCAATCTTTATGGCATTCGACAGGATACTTACTCTTATCCATTTCGTGAATTTATGACGGACTGGACTTGTGCGATTATGGAAGAATATCCAAATTTCAATATCGTTGGCGAAGAATGGGTGGATGATGCAGCCATCATCGCTTATTGGCAAAAAGGAAAAGTTAATCAAGATGGCTACACTTCATGTCTACCTAGTGTTATGGATTTTCCAATGAATATGGCATTGGCCAAAGCGTTCACTGAAAAAGAGGAATGGGGAAAAGGGCTCGGTAGATTATATGAGAAATTGGGTCAAGATTTTCACTACGCAGATCCAATGAATTTAGTCACCTTCCCCGACAATCATGATATGAGTCGTATTTTCACACAGGTCAATGAAGATTATGATTTGTATAAAATGGCAATGACTTATATTCTGACTATGCGAGGCATTCCACAAATTTATTACGGTACAGAGATCTTGATGCACAATCGGGAATCGGATAGTCATGGTATTATTCGTTCCGACTTTCCTGGTGGTTGGGCTGGAGATGTGATTGATGCAAAAACGCAAAAAGGATTGACCACTCAACAAATTGAAGGTCAAAATTGGTTGAAAAATTTGCTCGATTGGCGTAAAAATAAATCAGTTATCCACACGGGTAAATTAATGCATTACGAACCTAAGGATGGTGTCTATGTGTATTTCCGATACAATGAATCTGAAACCGTCATGGTCGTTTTCAATAAGAATGAGAAGGAAGTCGAGTTGGATTTGGATCGATTTAAGTTGAATATTGGAGCTGCTAAAAGTGGGAAAGAGGTTTTTTCTAACAAGGTGATTTCTTTTGAGGAAAAACTATTGTTGTCGGGGAAGTCGGTATTGGTGTTGGAGTTTTGAGTTTAGAGAATGTAAGGATGGGTCTTGAGCTCGTATATTTATTAACCCATCCCAGTATTTCACTGCGTTCAAACGCCCTTCCCTTTTTCGAAATTTATTTCAAAAAATGAAAGGGGAGCGTATGAGTATGTGAGTACGTGAGCACGCATACTCACGTTCAATCCTGAATTCTCGGAGTTGATACAGGTATGGGTTACCCTGCGTCCTCATATCGCGACCTTCTAATAAACAACCACCCGCTCCAAACCCAAAACTTCACCATCACGAACCACCTCCAAAAAATAAACCCCACCAACAAGCTCACTCACATCCAAAATTTCAGCATTATACACACGCAATCGCTCTACCCCATTCACATCATAACAAATCAAATCAAATGAATCGTGATTGTCAGTCTTGATTGATATAATATCATTGGCAGGATTTGGGGAAATGCGGATTTTTGATGTTGTATTTTCAGAAATATGGAGTGGTGTTTCATTATTAGCATATGGAGTTGCATAGTCGAGAATTACGAAATCACCAGTACCATTCGGAATGCGAGCATAGCCTTTATCTGTTTCTTGTGGAGGGAAATTGATTTGATCGACAATTGCGTTGTGATTCGATTTAGCATCATAGAGACCTAAAAATTCTCCTTCTTGTTTTAGCTTAAAATTGGTGTGGTAAGCACCTTGTTCTGGATCGTTATCCGCCCAAATAACAATATATTGACCAGGATTTAAAATAGTGTTGGGTAATTGCCATTTCATCGGATCAGTCGGATCATCAGAAAGAAAATATTGATGAATTGGCGCGACCACATTTCCTGCATTATAAATTTCAATCCAATCATCATGCTCATTAAATTCATCGGTTACAGTCGATTCGTTACTTGCCATTATTTCATTGATGACAACATTATGGGTTGGTAAATAACCTAGTTGAATCGTCGCATCTTGACATAAAGGATAGGCACGACTTTGTCCTACATTGTCAAAAATTTCAAAATAATAAGTCATCAATGCCACTTCATCCGTTTCAAAAATATGAGTTGTCATTCCACTAACATTTATCGGTAAAGTATCCGTTTGCCAATCCCCACCATCCAATTGATAATGAAAAAACATAAAGGTCAATGCATGGTCGTCTATCGTTTGGATATCCAATACCACTTGATTTTCTGACCAATCGACATCAATATTTTGAACCACCGGAATTGCATCTACATTCTCTAATTGCTCAACAATACTTGCCCGTCTTAGTTCAATATAATTTTTCAATCCAAAATGAACATGCTCACCCAATCCTGTCTCAAAACTATCTTCAAAGTCTCCGAAATTCCAACCGTAATCTCCCTCTGCAAATTCATCATTCATGCGATAAGGACTTAGCAATGCCAGTTTTTCATCCAAATAATTTGCCATAAAAGTATTATTGAAAAACTGCTCCAACATTTCTTCCATGTAAAAAGTAAATCTATCTTTGTATTCAGGAACTGCCATCAACTTCTCATAGATGGGTCTATAATCTTCTGATAATTCCGACCATTGATAAATATCTGAATCTACCCAATCAATTCCCCACCAATCAATTCCAAAAGTATTATCCAGATCATATGGCAAGTAGGTAAACTGATTCGTGCAAGGATTGTTGTATAAATAGAAGTTGTTTTTATTAATAATCGGTCCATCCCAATTCGACATTAAAATATCCACGGCAATCATTTTTAAATAATTCTCAACATCAAATACCCGTTCCAATTCACAACGAAAGGTAGTACCTGTGTAATTATTCAAGACATCGATAAAGTGTGCCAAATCACTATAATCATACGCCGCTACATTTGTCTTCAATGCATATGCTTGTCGTCCCCAATTCTCATATTCCGCATATAAATTTGGATCTTCTCCTTTGTAATGTAAGTCTGCCGGCCATAGACATTTATATAAATTTCCATTTCCATCCGACATGCGCTTGTCCACAAATTCTTCATCAATATGTTCGACATTAAGGTACAGCCCACGATACTGGGTGTTGATATAAAGCTCGACATGATTGGTTCTGGAACCCGGTAAGCCAGCCCATCTCACCATATCCCAACCTAATTTTGAGCGCATGATAGATGGGTCATTGTGCTCTCCATTCAAATTCATCTTTTCCAGTCCGTGAAATTTCTGACCCGACTCAAAAGTGTTGAATGAAATTTTGAACGATTTTTTATGAGCACCTCTCGAAGTATTTCCACGTAATCGGAAACCTACATTTTCAACCATCTCTTCTCCGTTGGAATTGGTAAAAATAAAAGTCGCTGGATACTCATAATTGCTCGACAAATTATCCTCATCCAAAATCGCAGCTAAAGAATCTGAATCAATAAAAATATCAACACGTGGTACTTCCGCATCACTAAAAACGATCCCATCATCTGGAAATTGATATTGACCGAAAATCGGATTTGTGACCAAAAAAAGAATACTCAACCAAACAAAATATCTCATAGTCTGAATATCCCTAAATTTTACCGAAATAACAAACTCAAAATGCATTGTGTTGAATGAAGGACAGCTAGCAAAATTAAACATAACCTAGTTGTATATCCTTCATAATTCTGCTATCTTGCTATACAATTTATATTGCTGAAAGCACACCGAAATTTTCCTTAATTTTTTTCAAAAACCTTTATATGAAGTGTTTTTTTACCCTCCTCTCCTTTTTCATTTTGAATTTGCTGTACGGACAAAGTTTTGAAGATCATTCTATATCAACTAATTTCAATCAACCAGGTCATAATATTGGTATGGCTATAGGAGATTTGGATGGAAATGGATTGCCCGATATTTATGTGAGTCGAAAAGGAAGCAGCAATTTGCTATATCGAAATATTGGTGACTTTCAATTTGAAGAAGTAGGTGAAAATTACAATCTCGACTTTAATGGAAACACTAATTGCAGTCTCTGGTTCGATATGGACAATGACGGGGATGATGATTTGTTTTTGGGAAATATGTTTGAATCCAATAAATTATACAGAAATAACAATGGAACTTTTGAAGATGTAAGTATAATCTTCGGAATTTCCAATACCATAGGAAATGTCCACTCCGTAAATGCAGCAGATATTGATAATGATGGTGACTTGGACTTGTATGTTGCTCAATCCATGGCTCAAAATATCTTGTGGAGAAATGAAGGAACTCATTTTGTAAATTATACCACCGCATCCGGAATCAATGATGAAGGTCCGTCCATGGGCGCTGTGTTTTTCGACTACGATAATGATGGTAATGTAGATTTATATCAGACGAGAGACAACGATGCAGGCAATCTTTTTTACAGAAATGATGGTGGATATTTTACAGATATTTCTGATCAAAGTAATACCGATTATGAAGGACATGGAATGGGTGTTGACGTAGCCGACCTCAACGGAGATGGACTGTTGGATTTTTATCTAACAAATTTATACGAAAATGTATTATTCATCCAAAATTCAAACAATTCATTTGAGCAACACTTAATTGAAGGCATCAATGACAACGGAATGGGATGGGGAACTGCAATTTTCGATAGCAACAACAATGGTCTTAAAGATATTTATTTGGCCAATGAAAGTGACTTTGCCGTAGCCGGCACCCATCAATCTAACAAACTGTTTGTGAATCAAGGCAATCTTGAATTTTACAATCCGACTACTTCCTCTTCCATTCAAAATATGTATAGCTCCTATTCAGTAGCACATGCAGATTTTGATAATGATGGGAAAATGGATTTCGTTTGTGCGAATGCTGGTGAAGATGGCAATCAAATTTTCAAAAATACTTCCGCTGATAAAAATTATTTAAACATCAATTTAGAAGGAACCAATTCAAACTCAAAAGGAATCGGTGCTCGTGTATATGTGGATGCGGATGATGCATCATGGATGGATATCAGCACGTGCGGAACTGGTTATGCGGCTCAAAATTCCAGCACTTTTCATTTTGGCTTAAATGACAAAAATATTGTTGACAACCTCACGATCCATTGGCCTTCTGGAAATACTCAGACATTAGAAAATATCGATGTCAATCAAACAATTACGGTCAATGAATCAACAGGATTAGTTTCAGCAGGACCGATCGTATGGACAGATCCTCCATTTGCAACACAATTGGATGACATCACTTTATACTACGATGCTGCTGAAGGGAATGGCGCTTTACTGGATTTCGAAGGAGATGTTTATGCACATACAGGGGTCATCACCAATCAGAGCACTGCCCCAAGTGATTGGCAACACGTTCAAGGAAATTGGGGAACGCCAGATCCAAATGTATTGATGACTGATGAGGGAGGCAACGTGTACTCATTGGTTTACAACATTGAAGATTATTACGGAATTGATCCTGGAGAAGTCGTTGAGGAAATGGCGTTTGTTTTCAGAAGTGCAGATGGCTCGGTCGTCGGAAGAGATGTGGATGGCTCTGATATTTTTCTGGAAGTTTATCCTCCAACTGGTAGTTTGTTAGTCAATCTGATTTCACCTCAAGGAAATAATACGATCATCAATCAAGGAGAAGATCTATTGATCGATATTCAATCCAATCAACTTTCTCAGATTGAAATAACGGATAATGGTAACAATATATACTCTAATAGCACACAACAAGCAACTTTCACAATCAATCCAACTGCATTAGGTGCACACACGTTAATTTTCACCGTTTCGGTCGGAACTGAAGTACAAGAAATTGAAAGAACTTATTTTGTGATCGACAGCAGCAGCAATACCGCTCCTGCACCCAATGGTACCAGAGATGGAGTCAATTATTATACAGACAATAGTTATGTTTTCTTTTTAACTGCACCAGAAAAATCACATGTATTTTTGTTGTGTCCTGCCAATAATTATCAAGTTGATATTGACTATCAATTGCAAAAAGCACCAGATAATACCACCTTCTGGATCGAGTTGCCAAAATCACTTTTTCAAAATGGGCAAAACAATTATCAATATTTAGTGGACGGTCAAATCAAAATTGCAGATCCATATGCTGAAGTGGTCCTAGACCCATGGAATGATGATTGGGTACCCGATGATGTAAAAGCGGAATTACCTGATTATCCTGAAGACATGACATCTGGAATTGTCACTGCCTTCGATATAGAACAAAACAATTATGATTGGCAAATAGCGAATTTTGAAAAACCTAAGAAAACCGATTTGGTAATTTACGAATTGTTGATGCGCGATTTTGTAGAAGATAAAAACTACAAGTCCTTATTAGATACTCTAAATTATCTGGAAAATCTAGGAGTCAATGCCATCGAATTAATGCCAATTCAGGAATTTGAAGGAAATCAAAGTTGGGGATACAATCCTAGCTTTCATATGGCCGTCGATAAATATTATGGTAGTCGCAATCAGTTACGTACGGTGATAGATGAAGCGCATCAACGTGGGATTGCTGTTATATTAGATGTCGTTTTCAATCATGCTTTTTCACAAAGTCCTTTATGTCAACTGTATTGGAACTCAGCAGATTTCCAACCAGCGGCGGACAATCCATGGCTGAATGAAACACCACGTCATCCTTTTAATGTCGGTTACGATTTTAATCATGAAAGCGTATACACCAAAGCATGGGTAAAACGAGTATTGGAACATTGGATAACTGAATATAAATTTGACGGATTCCGTTTCGATTTATCAAAAGGGATGACCCAAACTTTTACAGGAAGTAATGCCGATGCGATGTCTCAATATGATTTGAGTCGTGTCAATATTTTGAAAGATTATGCAGATTTTATCTGGTCTTTGGATGATGATTCCTATGTGATTTTAGAGCACTTTGCAGTCAATACCGAAGAACAGGATTTAGCGGATTACGGAATGATGTTGTGGGGAAATGTGACGCATGAATTTGCAGAAGCTGCTATGGGTTACAACTCCGATTTAGATTGGGCAGATTACAATTCCCGAGGTTGGTCGAATCCACATTTGATTGCCTACATGGAAAGTCATGATGAAGAACGGATGGGATATAAATTACAGAATTTCGGAGATGCCAACGCGGATTATGACACCAGAGAATTAGCAACGGGTACCGACAGAATCGCAGCTGCTAGTGCTATATTTTTAAGTCTACCTGGACCAAAAATGTTGTGGCAATTTGGAGAACTACATTATGATTTTTCAATCAATCGTTGTGTCAATGGGACCATCAATCCGAATTGTCGATTAGATCCAAAACCGATTCGTTGGGATTATTTTGAAGACACCGAACGAAGAGATTTGTATGATCGAGTCGCAGCCATCAATCACTTGAGAACGACCTACCCTACTTTTGAAACGATTGATTATACTTTTCATGATGGCAACTTCTTTTTGAAAACCATCAACTTGAATCATGCAGAAATGGATGCGGTCGTAATGGCCAATTTCAGAATCGTCGATTCCGAAGTCAATCCTAGATTTCCGTACACCGGTACTTGGTATGAGTATTTTACAGGTGCTGAACTGGAGGTGTCATTGGTGGAAGAAAAATTAGATTTCCTTCCTGGTGAATATCGAATCTATTTGTCCGAACCTATTGAGCCACCTGGTGGATATTTCCCTCCGTTGGTGTCTTCTACTACAAGTTTTGCTGAAAATAATATAGAAATTTATCCAACAATACTTGAATCGAATCAGGATTTGGTCATCGATTTATCTGAAAATCAAATAGTAACATCCATTGAGATAATCGACTTAAACGGCAAGTCAATACCCGTTTCATTTGACCAAAATAGTCATCAAATCAATGTAAATCTTCCTGAATTACCTGCAAGTATATACATTGTTAAAATGCACTCAAATTCGAAGATATATACTGGTAAAATTGTGGTGCAGTAAATGAGAATTTTCACCTTTTTATTTTGCGTACCTCTCTGAAAGGTTCAAACAAAAGGTGATGTTTAGATTGTTAAGATATCAACAAATAATTAACAATTTGTAGGATTATGTAGCGGGTTGCCTTCGGCCTTAAAGATTTATCGTTAAGAAATTTAGAAGTGCGGAGGGAGGAAAAAAGATCGTTGTTTGAGCCACTGAAAGTGTTGTGAGTTTCGATATTTTGCGTAGAGCCATTTAAATTTCAGATAAATATTTAGGTAATCGCTTTTATAAAATAAGCCGGCGCGGTGATTTTTTTGCTTCCTATTCGACAAGCTCAAGGCAAGCTGTTTTTTCACTTGCCTAGCTGCAATCGCAAATACGCAGACAGGTCTAGGAAAAAATGATGATCCAGAAAAATTATTGCAGAATATAACAGTTCTTTTGCAGAATGAACCTATAATCCAACTTAAATGTTTTGTAAAATATTTACAAACTCAAAAATGAGAATTTACCTCCTCCTCCTATTAACAGCCTTCACATATAGCTGCAACAACAAAATCACAACCAACACCCCTACTGTCAAACAAGGAAAAATAATTCGACTCGAAACATTCCCTTCTCAATTCATAGCAGCAAGAAATATCGACATCTGGTTACCGAATGGCTACAATTCCAACAAACAATACCCAGTTCTATATATGCATGACGGGCAAATGTTGTTTGATAAAGAAACGACGTGGAATAAACAAGCATGGGAAGTCGAAGAAGTAATTAGCCAACTAATCAAAGAAAAGAAAATTCCACCAGTCATTGTGGTCGGCATTTGGAATACCAAAGCGCGTCACGAAGAATATTTTCCACAAAGAATCACCGAATATATTTCTACAAAAGGATTGAATACTTTAAAAGCAGATGAAGTTGATTTAATGAAAAACAAACTCATCTCTGACAATTATCTGAAGTTTTTAGTTCAAGAATTAAAACCACATATCGACCAGCACTACCCGACGCTTTCTGACAAAGCAAATACGTATATCGCGGGTTCCAGTATGGGTGGGCTGATATCCATGTACGCATTTTGTGAATACAATGAAGTGTTTGGTGGAGCAGCTTCTTTATCCACTCACTGGATTGGATTTTGGGAGGATAACAACGTAATTCCTAATGGTTTTCAAAACTATCTATTTGAAAATATTCCGACAGCATCCACTTCAAAAATCTACTTTGATTATGGAACTGAAACCTTAGATGCTTTCTATGAACCCCATCAATTAGCGATTGATAAAATTTTGAAAGAGAAAGGATATACCACTACCAATTGGATGACAAAAAAATTTCAAGGAGCCGATCATTCTGAAATAGCATGGAATAAACGATTACATATTCCACTCGTCTTTTTATTAAATTGAAATGAGTGCTATAAAGGCTAATTTTCAGGTTATTTCTGCACATAAAAGACTTTACTAATTTTAGATAAGCAAATTTCTTTCACTATTTTTATAGAGCGATTTTAAAACAATCTACATTTTAAGATCACATAACTCATAAAAGAAAATGAATCAGTATGAATGCACATTTACTGCATAGCAAATTTATTGCAATCCTTTTTTTCTTATTCATCGGCACCACTTCTTTTGGTCAAAAAACAATCACAGGTATTGTGACCGATGCTGAAACCGGAGAAGCATTAATTGGCGCCAATGTAATGTTGGAAAATGCAACGGGTACCATTACCGACATCGATGGTTCTTACACTTTAAAAATTCCTGAAGGAGCCAATTTAGTCACATTTAGTTACACGGGTTATCAAAAACAAGTCGTATCAATTGATGGTCAAACTGAAGTGGATATCAAAATGTCTTCTGGAAAATTACTAGATGAAGTAGTCGTAATTGGGTACGGAACGATTGATCGTAAAGATGCGACTGGCTCCATTCAATCCGTATCTTCCAAAGATTTTAATAAAGGTGCCATCACTGGTCCTCAAGAATTAATTGCAGGAAAAGTTGCTGGTGTTTCTATATCCACTACTGGTGATCCTGGGGGTGGTTCCAAAATCAGAATTCGCGGTGAATCATCTTTGAATGCATCGAATGATCCTCTAATCGTTATCGATGGAATTCCATTAGAAAATGGTGCGATTGCTGGAAATAGAAATCCATTGGATGTCATCAATCCGAATGACATTGAATCTTTTACTGTTCTTAAAGATGCTTCTGCTACTGCTATTTATGGAAATAGAGCGGCGGGTGGTGTTATCCTCATCACAACCAAGAAAGGAAAAACACAAGAGAAATTAAGTGTCGGATATAATGGAAATGTCAGCTTCGGAAAAATTTTCAACAAAGTAGATGTCTTGGATGCGGATGAGTATCGAGCTATCATGACTGAATTGCATGGAGACGATCCTGAGGTCATGGAAGCATTGGGTGATGCGAGTACAGATTGGCAAGATGAGATATACGAGACTGCAATCGGTCATGAACATAACATTAATTTGACGGGAGGAATAGAAAAATTACCTTACCGATTGTCATTAGGATTCTTGGATAAAAATGGGGTCTTAAAAACAGACAATTACCAACGATCCTCCCTAGGTTTGAATATCAATCCAGGATTCATGGACAATCGCTTGCAGTTAAATTTGGGCCTAAAAGGGGCTTGGTCTAGCAACCACTTTGCAGATCGAGGTGCAATTGGAAATGCACTTGGTTTTGATCCAACTCAAGAAGTAAGAGACCCTAATAGCCCATTTGGTGGTTTCACAACTTGGACAGATGGTAATGGAAATCCATTGTTATTGGCACCAACCAATCCAATGGCACAAATCGAATTAAGACAAGATGATTCTAAAGTCAATCGAATCATTGCCAATGCAAGTGCCGATTATCGTTTCTCATTTTTACCTGAATTGAGAGCAAATTTAAATTTGGGATACGATCAGTCAAAATCAGAAGGAACTGTTTTTGTTCCTACCAATGCGTCTTTCGCTTTTGATGCACTTAATGGTGGTGGTACCGACAATACTTATGATGAAGAAAAAAAGAATCAACTTTTAGAATTTTATCTGAATTATAAAAAAGAACTAGGTGTCAATGACTTCGATCTAATGGTCGGTTATTCTTGGCAAAATTTCAAATTCAAAAATAGTTTTAGAAATGCAGATGTTGCCAACACACCTTCTGAAATCACTTCCGGTTCTGATGCCAATGAATTAGCTTTGGTCTCACTGTTTGGTAGAATCAATTATAGCCTTTACGACAAACTATTACTAACATTAAGTTTACGAAGAGATGGGACTTCCCGTTTTGCTCCAGAAAATAGATGGGGACTATTCCCCGCTGCTGCCGTTGCGTTCAAAGCAATTGAAAATGAAAATGATTATTTCAATAATGTCAAACTAAGAGCAGGTTGGGGAATCACAGGTCAAGAAAATATTGGTAATCGATATGCTTATTTACCACAATACACTTACGGATTTGAAAATGCAGGTTACCAATTTGGTAATGAAATCATTCAGACCCTGCGACCAGAAGGATATGATGAAGGTATCAAATGGGAAGAAACTGCAACCATTAATTTAGGCATCGATGTCTCTATAATTAATGAACGACTTTCTGGATCGATCGATGCTTATCAAAGAAACACCAAAGATTTATTGAATCGGATTCCAGTTCCTGCAGGTACTAATTTGACCAATTTTATTACCACCAATGTTGGAGACATGACCAATCGAGGAATTGAATTGTCACTCAACTTGACACCACTTAAAACGGAAGATTTCAATTGGGAACTATCTTTCAACACGTCTTATAATGAAAACGAGATAACGAAATTAACAGCGAGTGACGATCCTGCATATCAAGGAATCCAAGTGGGTGGAATTGCAGGAGGTGTAGGAAGTAATATCCAAATACATAGTGTTGGATTTGCACCTTTTTCTTTTTACGCAAAAGAGCAACTGTATGATACGGAAGGAAATTTATTGGAAGGTCAATTCGCAGATCTGAATGGAGATGGTATTGACAATGACTTTTATCGACTCGAAAAACCAGCTGCGGATTGGTCATATGGATTGACCAGCAACTTCGCATATAAAGCATTGAGCTTTTCTTTTGGTGCCAGAGCTTTGACTGGAAACTATGTTTACAACAATGTAGCTACAAGTATTGGACATTTAGACCGATTGGTCACTTCTCAAAATGTCACCCAAAATGTACATCAATCAGCAGTAGATTTAAATGTTCAAACACAAGGAAATTTGACCTTTAGTGATCACTTTATTACCGATGCTTCTTTCTTACGTGTTGACCATGTTACCTTAGCGTATCAATTGACAGATGTTGTCAAGTATATCAATAATGTTTACTTCACCATTCAAAATCCATTGCTGTTTACAAAATATGAAGGACTCGATCCAGAAATATTTGAAGGATCTAATGATTCTCCGAAATTAGGAATAGACGACAATTTGTATCCTCGACCAAGAACATTTGTATTTGGACTCAGTGCTCAATTTTAAAAATAAAAAAAATGATTTTTAATAAATATTCTATAAGACTTTTCATTTTCGCTTTAGTAATTGCGACCACATTTAGTGCTTGTTTCAAAGACTTGGATACGATTCCAATTGATGAAGATGTAATTACTTCCGCTGCTGTTTATGATGATCCAGCATCCTATCGACAGGTGTTGGCAAAACTATATGCCGGTCTTGCGGTCACTGGTCAACAAGGTCCAGCCGGACAAAGTGATATTGAAGGAATTGATGAAGGTTTTGGACAATACCTAAGAATGTATTGGTATCATCAAGAGCTGACAACGGAAGAGGCAGTTGTTGGTTGGAATGATCAAACGATTACTGATTTTCATAATCAAAGTTGGACGTCAAGTGATGGATTCATATTCGCTATGTACAGTCGAATTTATTATCAAATTCCACTTTGCAATGAATTTCTGAGAGAGACAACTCCTGAAAAATTGGCTTCCAGAAATGTGGATACAAATTTACAAAATGAGATTCAAGGCTTTCGGGCAGAAGCTCGATTTCTGAGAGCATTAAGTTATTGGCATGCATTGGATTTATTTAGAAATGTGCCGTTTGTAACGGAAGAAGATATTGTTGGTCAATTTTTTCCAGAACAAATCAATGCCAGGGATCTATTCAACTTCTTGGAATCAGAATTGAAAGCGATCGAAAATGAAATTGCTCCTGTCAGATCAAATGAGTATGCAAGAGCAGATCAAGGAGCAGTGTGGGCATTGTTAGCAAAATTATATTTGAATGCTGAAGTTTATACCGGTACTGCAAAATGGACCGAATGTGTTGAATATTGTGAAAAAATCATCAATAGTGGCTACACACTCGATCCGGAATATGGACATCTCTTTTTAGCGGACAATCACAATTCCAATGAAATCATTTTCCCTATTGCTTTTGATGGGGTCAGCACACGTACTTGGGGTGGCATGACGTTTATCATACGTGCAGCAATCGGAGGTGCAATGAATCCAGATGATTCAGGAGTAGCTGGTGGCTGGGGTGGCACGAGAACGACTAAAGAATTGGTCAATCAATTTGGAGAATTAGGTGGTGTTGTCGTAGAACCAAGTGCAGGGAATACCGTTCAATATCCAAAAATATATACGCCAGGATCTTTTCAAGGATTCGATTATTCAGATACTAACAATGCACTTTCATCGGTCAATCCTGATGACAAAATTTATGAAGGATATAAATACTTCCCTGAACCGAATGGAGAATTTTTAGTGACCCAAATTCCAGATGCATCCGCACCATTCTTTGGTGACAATGAAGGAGATGGTGTACTCGATCAATTTGGTGCCAATATTATCGTTCCAGATCCAGGACTTTATTTTATCAGCGTAGATTTAGATGCCAATACCTACGAATTGATTAAAACAGATTGGGGGGTCATCGGGGATGCTACTCCAGGCGGATGGGATTCGGATTTTGACATGGAATGGGATCCAGCACAAGGAGCGATGAGAGCGGTCGTCCCTACTACTGCTGGACAGATTAAATTCAGAGCCAATGATGATTGGGCAATTAATATGGGCGACACAGATGCAGACAGGGTGTTAGATTATGATGGTGACAACATCGACGTTCCTGCCGGCGAATATGAAATCTTACTTTACCTTAACAGACCTGATTATACTTACAAAATCACACAAGCTGCTTTTGATAATCGAGCTTTCTTCTTCAGTGAAGGTCAGACATTGGACATCGTAGATATGACCTCTTTTACCGATGGTTATGCGGTCAACAAATTTAAAAATGTTACCTCCGATGGAACCCCTGGTAGCGATACTGATTTTCCAGATACGGACTTTCCTGTATTTCGATTAGCGGATATTTATTTGATGGCAGCTGAAGCGATTTTGAGAAATAATGGAGACACCAATTTAGCATTGCAATATTTCAATGAAGTACGTACAAGAGCATTTAAAAGTACTGGAGGAAATGCCGCTTCTCTTGATCTTGACTTGATACTCGATGAACGATTGAAAGAATTGTACTGGGAATGTCATAGAAGAACAGATTTGGTCCGTTTTGGTCAATTCTCTGATGGTAATTATGTATGGACCTGGAAAGGTGGTGTGATGGAAGGGACAGCTGTGGAAGGTTTCAGAGATGTTTTCCCAATTCCGGCTTCCGATGTTGGTGCCAATCCAAATTTAAAACAAAATGATGGGTATTAATTGTTACAATTATACACTCGTCTAACTTTATAAAATTAAAATTCTTTTACAAAATCTAAAATTATGAAAGCACGTATACTTTTTTCTATGTTTTCTTTACTACTCTGTTTTGGACTTTCTGCACAGAGCATAGGTATCATTGGGTCTTCTACACCTGGTGGTTGGGATATGGACACGGACATGACACAAGATGCAGTCAATCCTGATATTTGGACGATTTCAATTACACTTTTCGATGGAGCTGCCAAATTTCGTCAAGATGATGCTTGGGATGCCAATTGGGGTGGCGCTGATTTTCCTGTAGGAGTTGGCGAACAAGATGGTCCTGACATTCCTGTTTTTGCAGGTGATTATTTTGTTACATTTAATACATCAACAGGTGAGTACAACTTCGAAGTAGCAAGTGACATCGGTATCATTGGCTCCGCAACTGCAAATGGTTGGGATTCTGATACCAATATGTTTATTGATCAAACAGATCCTAATAAATATTTTATGACCATTGATTTAGCAGAAGGTGAAGTCAAGTTTCGTCAAGATGATGCTTGGGATGTTGATTGGGGTTCTGCTGATTTTCCTATTGGTGTTGGTGTACAAGGAGGAGACAACATTCCTGTATCTCCAGCTGGAACTTATAGGGTGGACTTTGACAAATCGACCGGTGCATATAGTTTTGAGCAAATCATCACCTTCACAAGTGTAGGTATTGTTGGAACTTCAACTCCTGGTGGTGCGACCGAAACACCGATGGTTCAAAGCACAAGTGATGCGGCAGTATGGATGTTGAATGCTTCTTTTACTGAGGGAGACGCTTCGTTCGTTGGTAATGGTACGATTATGTGGGCAGATGCACTTTGGCCTTCTGGTGTTGCTACTGAAAATGGTCCTGTTATTCCGGTAGAAGCTGGCGATTATCAAGTAACTTTTAATACAGAGACTGGTGAATACTCATTCTTAGAAATTGTTGAGTACTCTACTGTCGGAATTATTGGAGATGCAACGCCAGGTGGTTGGGCTGATGATACAGATATGGAGAAAGATCCAAACAATGGCGCTTTGTGGACATTGAGAGTTATTCTGGGTGATGGTGAAGCTAAATTCAGAGCGGAAGATGATTGGGCCGTCAACTGGGGTTCTGGAGACTTCCCTGTTGGAGTTGGAATTATTGATGGTGCCAACATTCCAGTTACGGCTGGTGAATACAACATCACTTTCAACTCGATCACTGGTGCCTATACTTTTGAAGAAATTGTGGTCTTCGGAACCGTTGGATTAATAGGACCAGCTACACCAATTGGCGATTGGGACACCGATGTGGATATGACTTTGAATCCAGACAACGAACATTTATGGATTATTGAAGAAATTGATTTGGTAGATGGAGAAGGTAAATTCAGAGCGGAAGATGATTGGGCAGTGAATTGGGGTTTAGATGTTTGGCCAGCTGGTGTTGGAGAACAAGATGGACCTAACATTCCAATTACAGGTGGTACTTGGTATGTTTCAATCAATACCTTGACGGGTGAATATGCGTTTGTCGACCCAGCTCTAAACACTCAAACCATCGTGGATGCCAATTCAATTAAAGTATATCCGAATCCAACCAACTCCATTTTAAATATTGATTTTGATGGAATTGACTTGAAAGATGAGGTACAAATTCGTATTGTTGATATGAATGGTAAAGTTCACCAATTATTGACAATGGATACCAACAGTTTACAATCTGTGGATGTCAGTAATTTGGTTAGTGGACATTATTTATTGCAAATTTCTAATGATCAAATTACGATGGGGAAAAGATTTAGTGTTAATAAGTAATTGATTTTTGAAATGATAATTGAAAAGCAACCCATGATAAATTATGGGTTGCTTTTTTTGTTTGTGTTGATCGGACAAGATCAGTAATCATCTTTACTTAGGTTCAATCTGTATCAGACAGGATGTCTGATCAACTTACGGGTGAATGACTACTAATTTATTCGTCACAATTTTTTTACCATCTCTAAATTGGATGAAATAATTTCCAGCCGACAATCCATTGAGTTCAACTTTTGTTTCACCAACAGGAAGTTTCTTTTTTGAGAAAACCCGTTTTCCATTTGTATTATAAATGGTCAATTCATCCACTTTATTTTTCAGTGAAACATAGATGAATGACGTTGCAGGATTTGGGAAGAAGTGCACATCTTGCATCATTTTTTTGTCGCTCTTTGTGAAATCGATTTCAGCAGGATTGTTGGCTGGACGATTGACGATTGACTGTATTGGGTCGTTACAATCTTGGTACGCTACCTTTTCAGATACAACGCGTACTAATAGATCATTTAAATTTTCAACGTTATAAGAATCCGCAACTGGTTCGATATGATGACCTCCAATACCACTATGATTGGTCAAAAAAGTATAGGTCCCATTGGTTGACAAAGCCATGGTTTTCAATAAAAACTCTGCACTTCTATCGATACCGGAAGCTGATACTGGAACAATTTTAATTCCTTTTTCTGCGGCTTTTCTTATTTGTCTATGAATTTTTATTAAATTTTCTGGCTGAGAATGTGGTGGTGCATCCAACACTAAAAATAAAATTTTTGCGGCAGTGTTTTTACTCCATTTTTGTGATTCGATTGCTTTTTCCAACGCATCCTCAACAGCTTCAGGGCCATCACCGCCACCGTTCGCTTCTTGCTGATTGAAGAAAGTATGTATTTCATTTAGCGATTTAGTAAGAGGTTGTGCTTTTGTAATATAGTCATCTCCTTTGTCTCTGTAAAAAACGGCACCAAAACGGAAATTCAATTTTTTATTGTCTGCTTTGACACGTTGCATTACATCTTTCAGTTCGGATTTCAAATACCTGATTTCATCTCCCATTGAGCCAGTTGCATCTATTGCAAACATGACATCTACATTGGTTGGGGATTTACAAGGAGCTTTAACTGTAAAGATGTTTATTCCCTTCCCATATGGTGCTATTGAATTTTCAGAAATGGATTCACCATTGTATTCGACGATAATTTTCAAATCTTTTGTCGAACCACCTTTGTCAAACATATCCGCCCACAATTCTGCTGTTCCTTTATTATCGGACACACTGGACCAAACTATATTTTGACCATCTTTTAACAATACTTTTGCATTTAGTATTGGAAATCCATCTTCATTTTGTACAAAAACCGAGTATCGAGTCGTCGGATACATTTTCCAAACATCTTTTAAAAATGCATAGCTTTCATCCAACAAAGAATTTGACCAAAAATTCCAGTTATCCAAATCATTCCACTCCCCAGCTGTCAATTGACCTGCTGAAATATTTTCTTCAATCTTATGCGATACCTTAGAATCAATTTTCTTTTTCTTCCTAGACATTCTTTTACGACCATCAATTTCGGATTGTGGAATTAAATGACCTGAAACACGTACCCCATCAATATAGTAATCCGTCCCGCTAGCCCTTGAACCTCTGACACTGACATCATCTCCGCCATCCGCAGAAGATAATCCTGCCGCTTTTGCAACCAGTTTATGTGTATCTTTTGTTGGAATATGCTTAACTTTTGACCTAGAAGACTTCTTTCGAGTGGATCTTCTACTAGCACTTCTTCCCCTACTTGATCTGTTTTTATTTCGCCCCATTGTGATAACGCCACCAGAAGTAGTATTATCCTTTTCAATCAGTGGTACTTTATATTCTACTACTACAACCTCATCTAGATGGATCCCTTCATCTCCACCTCCTAATTGCACATCGAGTACATTTTGATGGCCTGCTTTGAGTTCAACATTTATAACTAAGTTCGGCGGATATCCAATGTAACTGACTTCGACTTCGTAAACACCGGGATCGAGACTGACTTTATAATTTCCATCAAAATCAGTACTGATACCAGCTTTATAGGCACCATTTTGCTGGATGACTATATTTGCACCAATAAGATCTTCATGAGTTTCGGCATCAGTGATTTTCCCTTGTAAGGAGGTCTGTGCAAAACCGAAGGCTGCTAAACATAAAAAACAAAGAGTAAGGTAATAATTGCGTGTCATAATTGTTATTTTTTAATAATAGCCTAGCAAAATAGCAGGCATAATAGGACACGGTCATTTACCGACGATTAATTATAAGATGCTACTGGAAGATTTTTTGGTGTGTAACTTTGAAATGCAGAAACCTATTTCAACTTAGTTTTAGAGACTATGAACAAATAGCTTAAATGTTCGGAGTCAGGGCCAAGATTCTTGAATTGACTTTTAGATATTTGGATTTTTGGACGCTTCTAATAGTATTGATAATTATGCTTC
>CALFWW010000221.1 GCA_937928575.1 uncultured Saprospiraceae bacterium
AACGGGATGATGGAACACAACACGTCACTTGGAATGAGAAAACAATTGCTGGTGAAATACCAACTACATTTGATGATGATCGTGCTGGTGGGAAAGGGCATTTTGTTCCGACCGTGCAAGATGCATTGAAGCATCGGAAATAAAATAGTAGATCTATGAAGTTGATAGAGAGACTTGAGTTGTTTGTAAATTTTGTTTCAGAGGATAATCAATTAGATGAAGATATAAAGCATGGGCAACTAGAATTGCAATTAATAAACTTGTATTTATTGCATCTCAATTTAGATAGTAATCAAGGAAAAGATTTGAAAGTAAAATTCGATTATGAGAAATTCCGTGAAATCGTTTCTAAGAATTTCCTCGCTTAGGCTATTATAATGACACACTAGAAATCGTTGAAAGCATAGCTGAATCAGAATTAACTGTTGGTGATGCAGTAGATGATTTGACTGATATTTTATTGTCCATTAAGGAAAAAGATATTAAAGCTCACTTGAAATTGCATTTCATACTAAAAAGCATTTTATAGATTTATTGCGGTGTTTAAATGCAATTGATTCTTAAAAGACAAAACACCTAACAAAAATGGCTTCGACAAGATAATTGTCGAAGCCATTTTTGTTATCGGAGTTGTTGTGCAATATTAATACAGATTGAACCCCAAAATGGCGGTTATCTATGAGAAAAATTTATCGATATCTGCGTTGAAAAGCCCTGTCTGCGTGGCGCAGTCAGGCAGGCTCACCGTAAATAAGGCTATGTTTACGTTTTTCGCCTTAATCTCAATAAATTTTTCCTCCATATAATAACCGCCATTTTAGAATACAATCTGTATAATTTCAAAGTTCTGAGTATCCATTCCATTCCTTCGAAATATCCTTCATCCGTCTCCTATTGGCCCCCATATCTGACCAACCTTTTTGTGAAGCAGAACGAAAATGAATCAACCTATTTTCCTCATCAAAATAAAACTCCACATCATCTGTAAACTTCCCAAGCTTCGTTACAAATTGAAAGTGCAGATAATCGTCCCGTTCTGAAATCAATTTCGTCCGAGGATAGGTGGCAATGATTTTTTTCATAGCCGCTTTGTCCGCTTTCATATCAGTTTTGAATTTTAGCGGTGGCAGTTTTTTACTTTTCTTTTCAGCAACTGTGGAAATACAATTCGGAGAAGAAGGGCATGGTTCCAACGGGTTGTTTCCAAAAATGAAGAATAAGATCGGTAAACAAAAGATATAAAGTTTCATGTCGTAAATATATTAGAATGATTACAAGTTAAAATACCAAAGGGATGGTATAATTGCCAGCGATCGGTGCAAACGTTCGCCAGCCAAGCAGTCGAGATAGCCATCATCCCTAATGCGCACTCGCCTCACCAGCCCCTCTAGGAATCCGAATACGCTCCACCATCTCCTGAACTTCTGCAGGAGGAGCCGGCGTCATCCGACTAACCACCAATGAAACCACCAAATTTATCAACATCCCCAATGTCCCAATTCCTTCAGGCTTGATGCCAAACCAATAACCCTCAGGAGTACCAGGTCCACCTAATTGAGGTTTGAAATAAATGATATATGCAGTTGTGAAAAGAATCCCAACCAACATTCCAGCGATCGCCCCTTGCTTGTTCATTCGCTTGTCAAAAATTCCCAAAATAATAGCAGGGAAAAACGAGGAGGCTGCCAATCCAAATGCCAACGCCACCACTTGTGCAACAAAACCCGGCGGATTCATACCCGCCAATCCTGCTCCTAAAACAGCAACCGCAATGGCAACTCTGGCAGCAATCAATTCTCCTTTTTCTGAAATATCTGGCTTTAAATAGTTTTTGAATAAATCGTGAGAAATCGAAGTGGCAATTACCAACAATAAACCTGCGGCAGTTGATAAAGCAGCTGCCAATCCACCCGCAACCACCAATGCAATCACCCATGCAGGTAAATTGGCAATTTCAGGATTTGCCAAAACCATGATGTCTCGATCGATTGTTAATTCATTGGTGTTTTTATTAGCAACATAATGAATAAGGCCGTCATTGTTTTTGTCTTCAAATTTTATCAACTCGGCAGCTTCCCATTTTTTAAACCAAGTGGGCATGGATGTGTATTCTTTGTTGGAAACAGTTTGCAATAAATTGGTTCTCGCAAATGCAGCAACAGCAGGAGCAGTCGTGTATAAAAATGCAATAAATAAAAGTGCATATCCCGCTGAAATTCTTGCATCCCTAACTTTTGGGACTGTAAAGAAACGTACAATCACATGTGGCAATCCGGCAGTTCCAAACATCAAGGCAGCTGTGATAAAAAAGACATTCACTCTATCATCCATGCCCATCGTGGTATATTCTCCAAAACCTAAATCCGTGCTTAGTAAATTCAATTTATCTAACAAATAAGTGCCGTCTGATAATTGACCACCCATTCCAAGCTGTGGGACAGGATTCCCAACCATTTGCAATGAAATAAAAACCGCAGGAACTGTAAACGCAAAAATCAAAACACAATATTGTGCCACCTGTGTATAGGTAATTCCTTTCATCCCACCCAATACTGCGTAGAAAAATACAATGCCAATTCCAATCAAAATTCCAGTAGAAAAAGGGACTTCCAAAAATCTCGCAAATGCAACACCAACTCCTTTCATTTGACCAACAACATAAGTGAAGGATACAAATATCGCACATATCAAAGCGACCAATCGTGCTTGACTAGAATAATATCTTTCGCCAATAAAATCTGGAACGGTGAATTTTCCAAACTTTCTCAAGTAAGGTGCAAGCAGCAATGCCAACAATACATAGCCACCAGTCCATCCCATCAAGTATTGCGATCCTGCATACCCAGTAAATGAAATCAACCCAGCCATGGATAAGTAAGAAGCGGCCGACATCCAATCTGCAGCAGTTGCCATTCCATTGGCTAATGGTGAGACGCCTCCTCCAGCTACGTAAAATTCTTTAGTGGAACCAGCTCTTGCCCATATGGCAACACCGATATAGATGGCGAATGTGATTCCGACGATTATAAAAGTCCAGGTTTGTACGCCCATTTTTTTTCGACTTCGCTCAAAATGACTATCGGAAAATCCGCTTGTCATATTTGTTTAAATAAACAGAAGAGCAGTTAATAAAAAGTATTATTCGATTTTGTACTTGCGTGTGGTCCGCGCAACAACGATCCTATATTTAATTACCTCTTACTTCTCCTTCAACTTCTTCTTCAAAGCAAACAACTCATCCCGATATTGGGCAGCCGTAATAAAGTCCAAATCCTTTGCTGCTTTCTTCATCTTTCGTTCTGTTTCTGCAATTGTTTTTTCTAACTGCTCACGAGACATGTAAGCAATGACTGGATCTGCTGCGATGCTTGATTCTTCTGGTTCGGTGTAAAATTTTTTCTTCTTGCCACGAATATCTAAAATAGAACCTTTGGATAAAATTTCTTCTTTCGATTTGAAAATGGTAGTAGGGGTGATACCGTGTTTTTCATTGTAAGCTATTTGAATTTCACGACGTCGATCGGTCTCGTCAATGGTGGCTTGCATAGAAGCGGTGACTTTATCTGCGTAGAAAATTACCTTCCCATTAGCATTACGAGCGGCACGACCAGCAGTTTGAGTCAGTGATCTTTCATTTCTTAAAAACCCTTCTTTGTCCGCATCTAAAATCGCAATCAATGATACTTCTGGTAAATCCAAGCCTTCTCTTAATAAGTTGACACCAATCAGTACATCGAATTCTCCCAAACGTAAATCACGTAATATTTCAACCCTTTCCATCGTGTCGATTTCGGAGTGAATGTAGCGACACTTGACATCTAATTTGATCAGATATTTAGACAACTCTTCCGACATTCGCTTTGTCAAAGTTGTCACCAAAACACGTTCTTGTGCCTCAATTCTTTTATCGATTTCTGCCAACAAATCATCAATCTGATTAAGACTTGGGCGAACTTCAATAGGTGGATCGAGTAGGCCAGTCGGACGTACAATTTGTTCTACAATATCTCCATCGGTTTGTTCCAATTCATAATCAGATGGGGTGGCACTAACAAAAATGGATTGATTACAAAGACTTTCAAATTCTGAAAAATTAAGAGGTCGGTTATCCATAGCGGAGGGCAAGCGGAATCCGAAGTTGACCAAATTCAATTTACGTGCTCGGTCTCCACCCCACATCCCACGTACCTGTGGAACAGTCACATGGCTCTCATCAATTACCGTCACATAATCGTCCGGGAAATAATCTAACAAACAAAATGGACGCGTACCAGGTTTTCTTCCATCAAAAAATCTGGAGTAATTTTCAACACCATTACAATATCCTAATTCACGAATCATTTCGAGATCAAAAGTGACTCGCTCTTTAATTCTTGAAGCCTCTTGTTCTCGGCCTTCTTCCAAAAAGTATTTATGTTGTTTGAATAACTCGTCTTCTATGTCTCTAATGATGAATTTAATTCGGTCTTTCGGTGGGATATATAAGTTGGCAGGAAAGATAGCGGCGTT
>CALFWW010000222.1 GCA_937928575.1 uncultured Saprospiraceae bacterium
AAATAATACTCTATAATTGCGGATATCTATGAGAAAATTTTACTGATGTCTGCGTTGGAAAGCCCTGTCTGCTTGGCGCAGTCAGGCAGGCTCGCCGTAACTAAGGCTATGTCTGCGTTTTCCGCCTTAATCTCAATAAAATTTTCCTCCATATAATAACCGCACTTATAGAGTACAATTTGTATTAAGGCTAAGTTAGCGTCTAAAGGGAAAGGCATGTCGCGCGCAGAAAAAAAGGTGCTTTCGAAAAATCGAAAGCACCTTTTTTTGAATATTAAGTTGAAATTATCTAGCGAATGAAATTGCTCGCTTCTCTCTAATCACCGTCACTTTCACTTGACCAGGATATTGCATTTCATCTTCAATCTTTTTGGAGATCATGAATGATAGGTCATCTGCATATTGGTCGGTTACCTTTTCACTTTCTACGATAACACGTAATTCACGTCCTGCTTGCATTGCGTATGCTTTTTGGACACCGTCGTGGGCCATAGCCAACTCTTCTAATTCTCCGATACGCTTTAAGTAACTTTCTAGGATTTCACGACGCGCACCTGGTCTTGCACCTGATATTGCATCACATGCTTGAACAATTGGTGAGATAATGTTGTTCATTTCTATCTCATCGTGGTGCGCTCCTACTGCATTACAAACGGCTGGGTGTTCTTTATATTTTTCACAAGTTCCCATTCCGTGTATAGCGTGTGATAATTCTGTATCTTCTTCTGCTACTTTACCGACATCGTGTAATAGTCCGGCACGTTTACATAGTTTCACTTGCTTTGGTGTCAATCCTAATTCTGCTGCCATCACTGCACATAAGTTGGCAGTTTCTATGGAGTGCTTCAATAAGTTTTGACCGTAAGAAGAACGGAAACGCATACGTCCTACTTGCTTCACCATATGTGGGTGTAATCCGTGAATGTCTAATTCTATAACAGTACGTTCACCGATTTCTCGGATTTGTTCGTCCAATTGCTTTTTAGTTTTTGCAACGACTTCTTCGATTCTTGCTGGATGAATTCTACCATCTGCCACTAAACGTTTCAAGGATAGTCGACATACTTCACGACGAATCGGGTCGAAACTTGAGATGACGATTGCTTCAGGTGTATCATCTACGACGATTTCTGCTCCTGTTGCTGCTTCTAATGCACGAATGTTTCTTCCTTCACGTCCAATGATTTGTCCTTTTAATTCATCTGAATCTAGATTGAAAACAGAGACAGTATTTTCGATGGTATATTCTGCACACATTCTTTGGATGGATTGAATAACGATCTTCTTTGCTTCTTTGTTGGCAGTCGCTTTGGCTGCTTCTACAGATTCCTTAATGATTGCCATTGCATCTGTTTCAGACTTTGCTTTGACGGCTTCGAGAATTTCTCTCTTCGCATCTGCTTCTGATAAACCCGCTACTTTTTCCAATTCTTGAATACGTTGTTCGTTGGCTCTGTCCAGTTCTTCTTTTTTCTTCGCAATTACTTTTAATTGTTTGTCCAAATTTTCACGGACAGATTTGACCTCTGCTTCTTTCCCTTCAATTTCTGATTCTCGATTTTTTAACTTGTCAATTTTTGATTGAAAAGTTGATTCTTTTTGTTTGACTTCATTTTCGCGTTTTACAACTTCTACTTCTCTGTCTTTTAAATCAATTTTGTGTTGCGCTTTTTGTTCTCCGAATTCGGATTTCATTTTGTTGAACTTCTCACGTGCTTCATTGATTTTCTTTTGCTTGATCTGTTCGTTTTTGCGCTCTGCTTTCTCAACGATCTTTTTTGCCTTTGAGTTAGCTTCATCTAGCATCTTTTGTGTTTCGACACGCGATTTTTGCATTTCTAAATCTTGCAATTTCTTAGCTTCCTCTAGCTTGGTGTTACTCGTTTTGTTACCAGTAAACCACCCTATTAAACCGCCGACGACTAGTGTACCTATTGCAATTAATATTTCAGGTCCCATACTCTTTTGGTATATTATATAGTGATAAAAAATTATTTTCTTCTTGTTTGCAAGTTCTCATTTGAACCTACTCTTTGCAAAAACTGAGTTTTGCTTTTAACTTAATTGCAGGCTTAGCCTACGCTTAACACTTGTATTAGTATTTAAACATCAGAAGAAACGAGGAAGAGAAAAGAAATTAAATAGCGATCAACCTATCGAGAACATTGTCGATGTGATTGATTCTATCGGTAAGATCTTTTTGGGATGCGTTTTGAGATTCCTGCTTTGATTTATGTTGGTCCACTGAATAGGAAAGAAATGCCATTGCGACATAATCTTGACTATCTTTTCTGTTGAAAGTTGTTTTGAAGTGGCCTATTTTTTCATTGACATCTTGAACGATTGTCTGAATGCTTTGGTTTTCACCATCTTCAACAATAATTGGGTAATTTCTACCAGCAATTTCAACAGTTATTTTTTGTTTTTCTTTCTTAAGCATAACTATCATTCATTTATCAACTCTATACACTTATCTATCTCTGTGATATAAAGATCAATTTCTCTTTTTATCCTGTTGTTATCAGGACTCGTTTTTTGTAGATTGGTCGAGTTGTTGGTTTGACTTAATTGTTGTTGTAAATCCAGAACCCGACTTTTATCTTTTTCTATCTGTTGTTTAAGTCTATTATTTTCTAGTTCTAATTCTTGTACTTTATTTTCAGAAGCTGGCAATACGTTTGGACTTTGTTTTTGGATATTTCTAAGTTTAGAATTTTCCGACAACAATTGTTGATTCGTATTTTGGACCGCTTTTAATTTTCTACGCTCTTGCTCAATTTTAATATTGAATGAATCTTGCGTTTTTTTAAGTCTACTAATTTCTGATTGCAATTCTTTATTCTTCTCTTCGAAAGATTTCAGTTTTGCATTCTCTTCTTGCATTAAGCCAAGTGATTGACTTGCATGCATCAACTTATTGTTCTGACTTTTCAGAGACGTCACTTCTTTTTGAGCTTCCTTCAGCGCATAATTTTCATTTTTCAATGATTCATTATTTTGCTTAAGTTCTAATAACTTTTTAGCAAGCTTCTTTAGTTTAGTCTCAATTATGTTTAGTTTATTGGAGAGTTGCTCCATAGTGTTTAGCGTCTTATTGTTGCTCCTAAATTGGTTTCAAATAACTGAATCAATTGATTCATCACTTTATCTACCTCTTTATCGCTCAACGTCTTTTCTGGATTTTCAAAAATGAAACTGACAGCATAGGATTTTTTCCCTTCTCCGAGCTGTTTTGCATTTTCATACACATCAAAAAGGTTGATATCTGTAATCAACCCTTTACCAGTCTTTTGGGCAATAGAGGTAATTTCCTTAAAATTAACTCTTTTTTCTAAAACTAAAGCCAAATCTCTACGCATCGTCGGAAATTTAGTCAATTGCTTATAGTCTATCTTACTGTTTTTCAACGATTTAATCACTAAATCCCAATTAAAATCTGCGTAAAAAACTTCTTTTTTGATACCCATTTTAAGGGCAAGGCTATTTTTGATCTGGCCAAAATTCACCAACTCTTGGGGTCCTCTGTGATACTTCATTCCGTAAGCAAAAGTTTCATCCTGAATCACACTTTCTTGATAGTTGGTTATACCGATTTTTGCCAGGGTATTTTGGACCAAAGTTTTAAGCGTGAAGTAACTGACTTTTGCTTTTTTGGTGTCTTGCCAACTCTCTGGTTGATTTTGACCTGATATTAAAAGTGTCAAATGTTCTGTCTCCTTGTAGCCATCTTTATCTTTCAAATAAGTTTTTCCAAACTCAAATAATTTGACATCATTTTGTTGGCGATTTTGATTGTGGAGGATTGATTCTAATCCACTGTACAACATTGTCGGGCGCATGATGTTTAAATGACTATTGGATGTATTGTTGACAAAAACCAACTTGCTTTCATCCACCGGCAATATATCTTTGGTATATTTTGATTGGGTCAAAGATAGCCCCATCATTTCAAACAAGCCGTTTCCGGTCAGGAAATCAGCAACTCTATTTTTCACCTGCACCTTATTAGGTCTGTCTGCAAATGTGATGGTGCTCTTGATACTTCTGCCTACATCAATCGTATTCAATCCGTAAATTCTCAACACTTCTTCAATCACATCTACCTCTCTCAATACATCAGATTTGTTTGTTGGAATTTCAACAACCATACTCTCTGCTTTCTGTACACGTACATTGATATCCATCGCTGCCAATATGGTTTGGATTTCTTCTTTTGACAAACTCGAACCTATTAATGTATTTACGTTGTTGTAATTTACTTCAATTTGTTTGGGTTCGATTTTATTAGGGTAGATATCAATCACTTCGGAGGTGAAAGTTCCACCTGCATATTCTTTTATCAACAAGGCAGCTCTTTTTAATGCCGTGGCCGCAATATTGGGATCTGATCCTTTTTCAAAAACTTTGGAAGCATCTGTAAACAATAAATGACGCGTACTAGTACGGCGAATCATTTTTGCATTCCAATGCGCCGCTTCCAAAAAGATACGAGTTGTACTATCTGTCACTCCTGAATTGGCGCCTCCAAAAACACCGGCAATACACATACCTTCCCCATTTCCATCACAAACTATGGTATCTGCACTATTCAATTTACGATCTACTTCATCCAATGATTTGAATACCGTTCCATCAGGTAAAGTCTTGACAATAATTTTTTGTCCAGCAATTTTATCTGCATCATAGGCATGTAAAGGTTGACCAAATTCATGCAAAACATAATTTGTGATATCAACGATGTTGTTGATAGGACGTACCCCAACCGCATTCAATCTTTTCTGTATCCAATCAGGTGAAGGTCCAACCTTGATTCCTGAAATTGTGAGTCCTGTAAATCTTGGACAAGCTGTTGAATCTTGCACCTCGACCGGAATTTGAAAGTCATTGGAATCAACTTTAAAATTTTCAACACTTGGAATTTTTACTTTCCCAGAATGTCCATGATTGATTTTTAGTGCTGCTGCTAAATCTTCTGCAACGCCAATATGATTGGTACCGTCCGAACGATTCGGAGTTAGTCCAATTTCAAAGACAACATCTGTTTCTAAATTGAAATAATCTTTTGCTAAAGTACCCGGTTTTACTTCCTCAGGTAACACCATGATTCCGTCATGTGAATTTCCTAGACCCAATTCATCTTCTGCACAAATCATTCCTTGAGAGACTTCACCACGCATCTTTCCTTTTTTGATTTTAAAGGATTTTCCCTCTTTATCATATAAGGTAGTACCGATGGTTGCTACTAAGACTTTTTGACCTGCTGCCACATTGGGTGCACCACATACGATCTGCAATTCTTCTTCTCCTCCAATGGAAACTTTGGTCAATGATAAGCGGTCTGCGCCAGGATGTTTTCCACATTCCGTAACATGTCCGACTACGACTCCTTCCAAACCACCTTTGATGCTTTCGATTTCTTCTTCGCCCTCGACTTCCAGTCCAATTGCGGTCAAGATTTCACTGATTTGTGCTGGAGATTGATCGAAGTCAATATATTCTTTTAACCAACTAAGGGAAACTTTCATTAGGTTGTATTATTTGGGGGCAAAGATAGTAAATGATGGGTAGGGAAACAACTTGGGAGAAGATGGTGGATTGAGGATGGATTATTTGGCAAATGTTATTAGTGATTAGTATTTAAACGGCTGAGGTGAGCGCGTTGTGAATACGTGCTTATTTTTGCCATTCAAATACTAATGACTAATCACTAATTATCTATTCTGACAAATGAATTTCTTCTACTTGAAGGATGGTCTTTTCAGCATCATTTCTATGGATAAAGGCGATGACTGAACAATTGTTAGCATCCCATTCATTTGGAATGTTGTAAGAAAAAGATTCATCGTAGGTATCACCTGAATTTAAGGTTGCACTGATATTGCTTCCACTGAAAGGTGTTAGAATATCTCTTAGTACATGCTTGTGCAAATAGTCTTCATCTTTTCCTTCTGGTTTCAATTGATAATCGGCAATATTAGTTTCCGTAATCAGAACAGTAAGATAAATATCGTGCTCTAAATCTAACAAAGCAATTCCGGATACATCAATACTCAACTCGCGACTGGAAGAATCGTATTCAGGTAATACTTCTACTGAAATCGAAGCCGCTTCATCCAATTGTTGTGCGATGTAGGCACTCCAAGAAGCTTGACCGATGACCATGGCTTGTTCTCCATCAAATAAAGTACGGTCAATTACCGCAGTTGGGAAAGAAGATAATGGACCAAGGAATGGTTCGAGGTTGTCACCGTCTGGTGTTCTGAAATCATATAAACTTTCAGGATATGGATCAGAGAAAAATCCTGCATGGATGGAAATGGCTACTAATTTATCCCCATGAATGGAAATAAGGTTTTCAATTTCGGCACTTCCTTGTGGGCAATTCACACAACGTACACCCGTAAACTCTTCTATCAACACTTTTTTGATAACCGAATCTGGATTCCCACCGCCACCATCATCATCGTCACATGATAAGCATGGAATCTCAGGAGAATTTTCATTCACACAACAGGACAACATCATGAATGAAAACAATGCGAGGAATAAAAATATATTTCTAGTCATTTTACTATTTTTTTAATCTGAATTGAGGGTGAATTTAAATACAACTATAGGCTGATATTATTATTAAAATACTGAATTAACCGTAAACTTCACACCACTAAATGCAGGTTCGAATCGGCAAATACCACCTGTACAAACTACTCCGGCCACTTGTTGAACTGCACTAAATGAAAAACGGTTGGGTCCGTTGGTATAGAAAATATCAGCACGCGGATAATGTCTTGCTTTGATTCCTTTTGTTGGACTCACATTGTACATATCTGATAATGCGAACGCCCAATTAGGAGCAATGGTAAATTCTGCTAATCCGTATGCCCAACTACCTCTATCTTGTTCACTATGCAGGTATTGAGCTTCTACTCTTAGTGCTTTTTTTCGACTGAATTTGTAAAGGAAATCTACGTTAGGAACAATGGTTTCGACTAATGGTACATTTGGTTTTACCTCATAAATTTCCTGATTGTATTGCTGAAATTGAACTCCACCGGTGATTTGCCATTTTCTCTTGTATTTGAAAGTAGCTTCTGTGTAGAGCTCTCTATATAACAATTCGTTGTCGAGATCGGTAATATTTGCCAAATTCACATTGAAGTTCAACTTTCTACTTGGTGCATATTTCAAATCTATCTGAAAAGCTTGTTCTCCTAATTCTTGTGTTGCTGCTTGGTAGAAGGTTGTTAATCGGTACGCATTTTCTCTTGCCATCGGAGGAAGGAAGTTGATGGTACCATTATTTAATTGAACAAATGGGTTGGTTCTGAAAGTGAAATTTTCTGTTCTTTTTCCTTCAAGTGAAATTCCAAATCCTTTTCCTGCCCATGATAAGGAAGTATATATTACGGATCCATCCTGCAAATCCAATCTACCAAAAGACTTAGATCCGTCATTTGAGTTTTTTTCTAACAATGGATCGAAATAATTATCTTCTGTTTTATAAGCTCCTTCTACATACCACGAAAAGTTTCCTACTGTCAATGTATTATATAGTGTCAATGCACAGGTATTGTACCGAGCGCCGATACTATCCAAAACATTGTAAGTGGAAATGGTATTGACGATTCTGTTCATTTCGTCATCCGCAACTGTCTTGTTAACAATTCCTGCTCCTGGTGCAATCGACCAATTGGAACCTTCTTCTTTTCCGGCAACAAATCCTTCCACGTTGAATCCTTTTAAGATAGTGGGGTAACTGTCAAATCGAAATTTCTGTTTTCCAGTAAATGCTTTGATTCTCCAATTTTCGTTGAGGTCATAAGTTCCTCTCATTCCATATAATGCATTATCAATCGCTAGCGGTCTGACTTCATAAGCTCTGAAAATAATTCCACTACCAATTTGATCGTACAAATATCCAGCAGCGAAACTAAATTTCTTCACTTTCTTTTTGATATACCATCTACCGAATCCTTGATCGGTATAAGAATCTTGTGGGTTAATTAAATTGGAGTTGTTGTACAAATCAAAACGAACGCCAACGTCAAATCCCATGTAACTATAATTCAATCCGAGCCATGCTTCTGCTCCATATAGTTGGTGGTCGTACTGAGGATTACCAGTCGCACCGATTGAATCATTTTCATTAAAGAAATTGCCATTTAATTGAAGACTACCTGAGAAGGTACCTGGAATGAACTTTTCTTGAGCAACCACAATGTTTGCCAAACAAATAGCAAAAATTGCACATATTAATTTCAATTGATTATACATTAATTAGGTATTTTTCTAAGCTAGAAAGTTATGGTTCTCTTAACTAAACCATTTCAGCGTTAAAGCCACGTTAAAGATAATAAAGGTCGCTGAACTCTATGTGTAAATCCATTAAATTGTAGGTATAATTGTAAGGTCAATTACAAAACTGCGCTTCTTGATTGCAATAGTTTTCATTTAAATGCAGTTTTAAGTTCGTTTCAAATCAAATTCGAATCATAAAATTATAACATGAAATTAATTAAGCTTTTTTCTTTGGTACTGATGACTTGCTTCTTTAGTGATGCAATTGCTCAGAAAGCATTTCCTACTGCCAGTTTAAAATCTTTGGACGGCAAGACCGTATCTACCGATGATTTTGCAAAAAATGGAAAGATCACTGTGGTAAGTTTTTGGGCAACTTGGTGCTCTCCATGCAAAAAAGAATTGGACGCAATAGCAGATATATATCCTGATTGGCAAGAAGCATATGACATGGATCTAGTCGCAGTAACGATTGACACGAGACGTGCTTTATCTAAAGTAGGTCCGATGGTAGAACAAAAAGGATGGGAATACACTGTTCTTTCTGACAGCAATCAAGAGTTGATGCAAGCACTGAATTTCCAGTCTGTACCAATGACTTATCTTTTGGATACGGAAGGAAACATTGTTTACAAACATAACAGTTACGTCCCTGGTGATGAGTATGAATTGGAGGATAAGATTAAGGCGTTAGCGGAGAAATAATTTCTCGATTGCATGATTACAATCGTTAAATTTGTAGGCTCGCTGAGCTCGAAAGAATGCCAATTGAAATTGGCCACTACATTGTTCTCGAAATAAGAAATAGATTGCCATATTTATTTATAGAAGTTGCAACGGGTTATTATTTTCGCAACTTCGGATGAAAGGGTTTGCTTGGCGGCAAACCCTTTTTTTGTTTACTATCGGAACGATTGCACCATTTCCTTAGTTTATGTCGTCCCTTTTGGGACTTTTAGGATTGATCAGATTGTACTACTTCTTGATTAATTCGCAGATTCCTTCTTTTAAATCTGTTTCTACTTTTTTGAATTTTACATCTTCCACTATTTTTCCATCTATATACTTGACGGTGATTTTTTGATTTCTTCCGATGTCTTTGAAAGGATTCAATTGAACTACTTTAGCATTTGGCATTGAATCAAATCCATCTTCTTGATAGACCAATTTTACTTGATCGGATATGAACTTATTAATTGCTGCATGATCTTCCATATCTACACCACTTTCCATTGCTGCCATCATAAAAGTTTTTGCCATGCTCCAATTATGTGGATTACTAGCTTCAATCGGAATTTGATGTTTTATTTCTTGTAGTGTATGGATTAATTCGTCTGCATTATTGATGTGATTCTTGGTCTTTAAAAACTTAAAAAATGAAATTAAAATATCTCCGTAATTTTCAAAATTTTCTATGATTGCCGTTATTTTATGAGGGACTAACTCTAAACAAATCGCTGATACACTTTCAGGAGTCCATTCAGTCGGCTCGTCAGTTTCAAATTTGAACATGAGATCTATAAAAGTCCTGATTGTGAATTCTGCTTCCTCTTTTTGAAACTCAGTCAATGATTTATAAAAAATACTCTTGTCATATCCATTAATCAGTTTCTCAATTAATTCTTCAAGTTCTTTCGCGTCATTTTCATCGAATTCATCATCGTCAAATTCATCGAATAAGTCATCATCATCTACCATCTCAGACATACGAATAGTCAATCCGTGCAAAGCACTTATCATATCAATTTCGTTTCCTCTTCTTTTTGATAACGTTAAATCCTCAAAATTAAATACGTACTCACTTGGATCCAGTTCTTCAAAAATACTTTCCATTAAATATTCATCTGTCAGTAAATCTAATGTTATGGCATCAAGATGAACGGTACAACAATTATCTTCTTTGTGTATTTTAATAATTTTTCCCGCCCAATTATTGGTAATCTCACCAGAATCTAATTTAGTATTTCGTTTAACTTTTACGTAGTCTCCTTCATTAAACATAATAGCTGAATTAATTTTTTTCTCAATAGTATTTCTGTTTCTAAAACATATAGTAATTAAAATTAAGATAAAAATAATTTTAAACTAATCAATCTTCTCTTAATACCTTCTTTTTGGAATTAAAATTTACTTCCAATCTTTACCATTCTAAACGAAAGATAGCTTTTATGATCTTACAGTTTATCTAAAATATCATCGCGACCATCTTCATCCATTTCATGTTCATTGATAGATGCAATGACTTTATCGTTGTTGACGAATAGGGTCAGCATAATGAGAAAAATAAAAAGGAAGAAGCACATGGAATAGACAATCAACTTTTCATTCCCAACATCATTATAAATTTCAAGGAAAAAAAAGTAAATCCAGCCGACAATAGATGAGGTCAAAATAAAAGTGGTTAATGGGATGGAACTTTTTAAGCGCATCAACATCATGATTCCTGCCAACACATATCCAATTCCAAAAAGTACCACGAATCCAAAACCGTCATTGAAGATATTTGCATGTGGGCTTCTCATCATCCTCATTAATTCGGGTGCGGTAATGCCGACTAGAAAGGTTCCGATTCCGGTGATGAATAAGGCGGCTATGGTGTATAGGTTTAGTTTCATCAAGAATTAAGTGTACAATTAAAATAAGGAAAATGAATATCGAATATCGAACAAGGAATTTCGAATTTTGAAGTGAGAGCGCGAGGAGTACGTGAATTCCCGCGCTTCATTCCACGTCCTCTACTTCGAAATTCAGTATTCTGCGGTTCGATATTCGATATTCAATGTCTCTGAACTCAGGCAAGATGCGTGAACAACTCCTGAGCAACTAGCCTTTTAGTTCTTCCAATTCTAGCCATCGAGATTCCTTTTCATCGATACTATTGGTTACTTCTCCAAGTTCGACAGAAAGTTTTGAAATATCATCACCTGTTAAGCTTGTATCATTAAATTTTTCGGTCAGCTCTTCTTTCTTTTTTTCTAATTTTTTAATGTCTTTTTCAAGCTGCTCTAGTTCTCTCTTTTGATTATAAGTTAGTTTGGGTTTATCCGATTTTGTTTCTTCTTGCACTTTTTCCGTTTTCTCTTTTGGCTTCCCTTCTTTTAGTGCTCGTCTCTCTTCATTTATTTTTTGCTTGTATCGAATGCGATATTCAGAATAATTTCCGTTGTAGTCTTTGATGACTCCATCTCCTTCAAAAACGAATAAATGGTCAACAATCTTATCCATGAAGTATCTATCGTGAGAAATAATCAATAGACATCCTGGAAAATCGATCAAGAAATTCTCCAACACATTTAAAGTCAAAATATCGAGATCATTCGTTGGCTCATCAAGTATCAGGAAATTTGGATTGCCCATCAAGACGGTCAATAGGTATAATCTTCGTTTTTCTCCACCACTTAATTTTGAAACAAAAACTTGTTGCTGTTTTGGCTCAAAAAGAAATTTTTCTAACAATTGAGACGCTGACATTTTCATTCCCTTTGCTAGTGGAATATATTCTGCAATATCCCGAACAACATCAATGACTCGTTTATCTTTTTTGATTTCGATTCCATCTTGTGTATAGTATCCGAATACAATAGTACCACCCACAATTACTTTTCCACTCGAAGGTCGAATCTGTTTGGTTAACAAATTGATGAAAGTGGACTTACCAATTCCATTAGGTCCAACGACTCCTACTCTTTCTCCTTTTCGGAATTTGTAATTGAAGTTTTCGACAATTTTCAGATCATCAAAACTTTTGCATAAATATTCTGCTTCCAATATCTTACTCCCCAATCGCTGCCCTTTTATTTCCAATTCCAGTTTTCGATTGTCAACTTTTTTGGAAGTTTCTTCTTTTAGGTTGTGGAAAGAATCGACTCTTGATTTCGCTTTGGTTCCACGAGCTTTTGGTTGCTTACGAATCCATTGCAATTCTCTGCTAAGTAATTTCTTTTTATTATCCAACGTCTTTGCATCCACAACATCCCTAAGTGATTTTTTCTCCAAGAAATCCGAATAATTTCCTTTGTACTTATAGAGTTGCTGATTTTCTAACTCAACAATTTGATTACAAACACGCTCTAGAAAATAACGATCGTGTGTCACCATCAGCAAGGTCAACTTTGCATTTTGCAGATATTCTTCCAGCCATTCTATCATGTCCATATCCAAGTGGTTGGTCGGCTCATCCAAAATCAGAAATTCTGGTTCCTGAATTAGGAGTTGCGCCAATGCCAATCGCTTTTGTTGTCCACCTGATAAGGTTCCTACTTTCTGATCCAGATCAGTTATTTTGAATCGAGATAAAATTTCTTTCAATCTTGATTCGAAATCCCAAGCCTTGAGATCATCCATTTTGCTGAGTGCATCTTGTAGTTTATCCCCATCTTCCGGATGTAGCAGGGCGAGCTCATAATCTTTGATAGTTTGAATCATTTCGTTATCCGATGAAAACACTTCTTCCATGATGGTGTTGTTGTCATCAAATTCCGGGTCTTGCATCAAGATACCGATTCGTATATCTTTCTTGAATTGTATTTTGGCGGTCTCTCCTTCAGGTACATCCATTCCTGCTGCGATTCTTAGCAAGGTGGTTTTACCCGCTCCGTTGCGCGCGACAATGGCTATCTTTTGTCCTTGCTCGATAGTGAATTTCAGATTTTCGAAGAGAACTTTTTCGCCGAAGGATTTGGTTATATTTTCTAGTGTTAGGAAGTTCAAATGTTTTGGTTTTGTGGTACCATGTTTTATAAAACGTGGTTACCGTAATAAAAAAGACCTTTCAAATATACTGTATTTGAAAGGTCTTTTTTATTTATTTTGAAACAGACAAGATTTCTGTTCAACTATTGGTCGATCATATCCTTCATGATTGATAGTGACTCTTCGATGTATACATCTTTTTCCATAGCTTCGAACCAAACCTCATTTCGAGCGATCTTTGAGGAATCCATTGTAATTCCAGGCATGTCTACTGCCAAGTTTTGAATTTTCAAATCCTCAATCTTTGTGAACAGGTCTTTGTACTTTTTCGCTTCCTGATCCAATCGTTTTTCTTCCGCACGATAAGTTTCCATGTTCAAACTAACATTGGTATCTTCTCTTTGTTCTTTCAGACGTTTTGCGTTTTCGTTGATCTTAGCAAAAGTAGGATTGGTAGCAACTCTCTTTTTAGAATTTGCAACTAGTGCATTCATGTCTTTTACAGAATATGCTTTTTGGTTGTAATTGACTGGTTTGATTTCTGTCCACTCCAT
>CALFWW010000223.1 GCA_937928575.1 uncultured Saprospiraceae bacterium
AGATGACACTTATATTAAAATGAGACAAGTTGCAGTTGATGAAGCAATTCAAAAAATGGGTGTTGGTACCAAATTGGTCGAAGCTAGTGAAATATATGCCAAGAGCGAAGGATTCAAAGTCATGGAACTTCATGCCCGGGAGGTTGCGATTCCATTTTATCAGAAATTGAAATACAAGAAAGTGGGGAAGCAATTTGAAGAGGTTGGGATAAAGCATTATCGGATGGAGAAGCGGTTGTAATTTTAGACCGAAAGCGGTAGCATTCTTTAAGACTGCTTCGCTTTAAGACCGCAACTCGCTTTGCTTGTTGCTTTTAGACCGCCTTCGGCTTTAAGACTGCTTCAAGTGTTAATTATACTTGTCTTTCTAATTATACTTGCCCTTCTCGCAAGTTCTAATGGAAAGGCAAGTAAAATCCCAATGAGAAGCAGTCTTAAAGCAAAGCAGTCTTAAAGCCGAAGGCAGTCTTAAAAGAAAGCCCAAGGGCGAGTCTAAATCCTACACCCCAAACTGTTGCAAGTGATGGTCCATATTTCAATTTTGCAACAAATAAAAAAAAGGCTGAATAAATTGAATTATTCAGCCTCTGATATTTTAAAATAATTTTATGCTAATGCTTGATCAATTTTACAATTGGGCTGGTCGCATCCGACGTGGCAATTTGTACCATATAGATACCTGCTTCCAAGTCATGACCTAATGAAATTGTTCCTTCATTTTGTGTCAATCCTTCTTGGCTAACTTGCTGTCCCAACAGATTAAATACATTTAGCGTTGCATTTTGGAAATCCACTATTTCGTATGCAATCGCTACTTGGTTTGAAAAAGGATTTGGAAATGCATTTAGTTGGATGGAAGTGTCAACAATATTGTTGTTGTTAACCGTTGCCGTTTCTACAATTTTGAATGCATCAATAGCAGCTTCCACTAAGTGACCAGAAGCTTGCGCATCACCTGTTTGAAATCTGATCGTCATATCATCGGTCAACTCGATATATTGACTAAGAATATAAGAAGACTCTGGTAGCCATCCTCCAGTTGAATTTTCAATAGTTTCTAACACTACAGTTGTAATTCCATTATCTACTGAAATTTCTAGTTCATCATTAGGGTCACCCTGACCACCATCATTAAAGAACCATGCATGGAAAGTTAATTCCGGCGCGAAGTAGTTACTCAAATCCATTTGTGGAGAAACCAATCTGGTTACACCATTGTCGACGTCATCATCTCCAGCTCCTCCGCCACCATTTCCAGTTACATAAGCTTCGACACCATAATCGCCTGCAATATCATTTTCAGGATTTGACAGTTGATTTTGATACGTTGTCCCATTTGGATTCCCTCTTTCCCATGCTCCGGTCTCAACAATGCCTTGTAAAGTCCATCCGAGGTCAGCGAAGAAGTCATCTTGATATCCTTTGGTTAATTCGATCGTCACGGACCCTGCACCGTTAGAAATAGTTACATCTTGATCACTGTGAAAATACCCCCATGCTGCCGTCAATATTTCATAATCATCGTTGTGTCCAATAATTGTGAAATTTCCGTTTGCATCACTAACACCATTAAAATCATTAATTTGACCATCCAAACTTACAATGGCATTTGGTATTGGGCTTCCAGTTTCTGCATCGATCACTTGTCCTGAAACAGTTGCTGGTGGTGGAGAACCTAATTCAACATCTAATACGGTCACGACACCATTTTCTAAAGTTGCAGTCGTGGTTAATGGGAAGAATCCTTGTTTTGTAAAAGTCACATCGTAGGTTCCGGCAGTTGCTAAACCAGTACCGTAATCTCCAAAAGCATCTGAATTTGCTAAATTGGGTTGTGAAGCAGCAATCGAAACATCAACACCATCCAACACTTCTCCAGTATTGGCACTGGTTACATTTCCTTCCAACCAACATGCACGTACATAATTCGGCTCTAAAACATACAGTCCGTTTCCAATATCGGAAATAAGAACTAAACCTGAAGGTAGAAAAGGGTAGGCTCCCCATGCACCACTGAATCCAGTAGATGCTGGAATGAAGGTATCAAAATTTCCGACCTCAATTAGATTGGAAGGATTTGAGCCATCTACCAAGATACAACCATCTGTGTAGTAAGAAATAATTAACCAATCATCCCAAACGTGTACATTATGTGGAATTACTCCATCTCCTAATGTTTCTATTGGAATAAACTCATCTAATAAAACCATATCGTCTGGGTCGGTTACATCATAAGCGGCAACTGGTGCATTGGCTTGTTCATCAGTGGTGAATACGACTGTTGCATCATCTGTTGGCCACGCATTGTGTGTAAATGAAAATGGCGTTTCTACTGCTCCCATCTGAATGATGTTGTTTTTATCGGTCACATCGTATAGTACCAATTCGCCACCATAGATTTCAGATGCGTACAAAATATTTCCTCTTGCATAATAGTCGTGTGCATAGACATCATTGCCATAAGAAACAAATGCAGGATTCGCAGGATCTGTGAATACATCCAAAATCACTGCACCACCTTCATTGACATTGGCACCTGCTAGATAAACATATCCAAATTCATCGATGTAAATATTGTGAATGGAAGACAAAAAATCTCCATTTCCAAGATCCGTATAGTCAATCGAAGTTGCATTGTTAGGATCTGTAAGGTCGATGACCATAACTCCATTTGAGGATTCATTGGTTACGTATGCATACTGATCCCAAGTTTTAATGTCTCTCCATGTCGTACTAGGACCAGGTAGATAAGATACTTCAACAGGATTCGCGGGGTCTGCTAAACTAACAACAGACACCCCTTCTCTCAAACCAACAAGTGCATATTCTGTTCCATCTGGTGCAACATATCCCCAGATATCATTTAAGTCTTGGTTGTAAGTGACATTTGAAACGTACGTCATATTAAGTTGACCAAAAAGGGCGAAGCTGCAAATGACTAAGGAAAAAAGTAGTAGTGTTTTTTTCATGGTTAAATCTCTCTAAAATTTGTAAAAGATGCTTTGAAATATTTGCACCTAGTTTGATAAAAAAAAAGAGACTGACTTCAATATCAGGTTCAGTCTCTTTTTATATGATAAATCTAAAAAAGTGTCTAATTAGTTTTTGATGACCTTGATGACTTCACTCACCTTCGTTTCTGATTCCATTCTGATCAAATATATACCTGCTTCATATTCACTTCCTAGTTGCAATGAACCATTTGAATCTGAAATCACAACTTGTTCAATTACTTGACCAAGTACATTGAAAATTCTTATGACCACATCATCAGCATTTTCAATTTGATATCCAATAGTCATCGCATCCGCAAATGGATTTGGAAATGCTTTCATTGAAATATTTTCATCAATGTCATTAATTCCAACGGCATTGATTGGTACCACTCCTGAAGAAGTAAAAGAACCACATTGATTGCTGGCAGTAAGTGATACGATATAATCATCGTTTACCGCATAAGTATGTGTAGGACTTTCCTCCGTGCTTGTTGCTCCATCGCCAAAATTCCAGAAAAATGAAGTTGCATTGGATGTTGTATTTTCAAATGTAGCCGTAAAATTATCGATCGAAATATTGAAATCAGGTTCTGGAGTTGTATTGACCACAATGTAATCTTCTAAATTAAATTCTTGAACTCCACTTGGAGTAGTTGCTGATAAAGTAATTCCAAAAGTTCCTTCATTAGGAAAAGTAATGCTTGGGTTTTCATCAGTTGAGGTAGCCGGAGTACCATCTTCAAAGGTCCAAGACCATGAAGTGGCATCTGGAACCAATGGAGTGAAATTCACAATCAAAGGGGTACATCCAGAAGTAACACTTGCTGCAAATGCTGCTGAACCTGTGTCGATAATTTTGAAAGCATCTACACCTGCTTCTACAAGGTGACTATTTCCTGGTACATCACTTGTTTCGAATATCACACGCATATTGTTTGTTAGTGCGATGTAATCATTTAAAATAAAAGATGCTGTTGAGGACCAACCATTGGTTCCTTCAGTCAAAGTTTCTAACACTACAGTTGTAACTCCATTGTCAATTTTCACTACCAATTCATCATCGGGTTCTCCTTGTCCACCGCCATTATAAAACCATAAATTGTATTGTAACTCTGGCGCAACATAGCCATTTAATCCGAAAGTAGGAGAGGTCAAAATCATGGTTCCGTCATCAACATCATCTGCTCCTACACCACCACCATCATTTCCAGTGACATATGCTGCAGATCCTAAATCACCCATTACATCATCTTCTGGATTGGCCAATTCACCTCCTGAAGTAGTTCCATTTGGATCTCCTCTTTCCCAGATACCAGTAATAGCAGAACCAGAAACAGTCCAACCAAAATCAGCAAAGAAATCATCTTGATATCCTCTTGTCAATTCGACATTGAAAGCACCTACACCATTTGCAACGGTCTCCGTTTGTCCTTTGTGCAAATAACCCCATGCACCCGTCGCAACAGAATAAGTGTCATTTGCTGCACTAATTGAAAAGTTACCACCAAAATCAGCTACTCCTTCAAAAATTCCACTTGTTCCTTCCAACAATATAATTGCATTAGGAATTGCTTGTCCGGTTACTGCATCGGTAACTTGTCCAGATACAACGGCAACATTTGGTGGATTTAATTGTACATCCAAAATAGTTACTTCACCGTTTACGATCGTGGCAGGGACGGTTAGTGAGCTATATCCGGCAGCAGTAAAAGTAACATCATAAGTACCTGCAGTTGCTAGTCCAGTTTCATAATTTCCATTGACATTTGTAGCTGCTCCATTTGCTTGTGTCGCAGTAATCGATACTTCAACCCCATCAATCGGCGCCATTGTTACCGCATCAGTTACGGTACCTTCCAACCAACAAGCTCTCACATAATTAGGTTCCAAAACATACAATCCATTTCCAATGTCCGATACCAATACCAAACCAGAAGGCAAAAACGGATAAGCTCCCCAAGCGCCATCAAAGCCTGAAGAAGCAGGAATAAAGGTGTCAAAATTTCCAACTTCAATGAGATTGGAAGGATTTGAACCATCTACCAAAATACAGCCGTCTGTGTAATAGGAAATGATGAGCCAATCATTCCAAACGTGTACGTTGTGTGGGATTACTCCTTCTCCTAAGGTTTCGATTGGGATAAATTCATCTAATAATTGAATGTCTGATGGATCTGAAACATCGTAAGCAGCTACCGGTGCGTTGGCTTGTTCGTCAGTGGTAAACACTACATCTCCTGCATCATTTGGCCAGGCATTGTGCGTAAATTCAAAAGGTGTCATCTCACTACCTAATTGAATAATGTTATTTTTATCAGAAACATCATAAAGGGTTAGGGTTCCTTCATAAATTTCAGAAGCGTACAAAATATTTCCTCTTGCATAAAAGTCATGCGAGTATACATTGTTGCCATATGCCACAAATGCAGGATTGGCAGGATCTGTAAATACATCTAAAATGATAGCTCCTCCGCTATTGACATCATTAGAGCCACCAGCCAGATAGATATATCCAAATTCATCAATATAAAGATTGTGAAGATTGGTTAAGATATCTCCGTTTCCGAGATCTTCATAATCAGTTGAAGTTGCATTGTTAGGATCTGTTAGATCAATGACCATCAATCCATTTCCTGTTTCATTAGTCACATAAGCATATTGGTCCCAAGTTTTGATATCTCTCCAGTTGGAATTTGCACCAGGTAGAAAAGATACTTCAGTTGGATTGGCAGGGTCACTTAAGCTAACAACAGATACCCCTGTATTCAATCCAACAAGTGCATATTCATCACCATTGGGTGCAGCATATCCCCAGATGTCGCTTACTCGAATATCGTAAGTGAGGTTGCCTACGTACGTCATATTCAGCTGACCAAATAATGACATACTTATAATCAAGAAATTGAAAAGTAGAAGAAACTTCTTCATAATGACGAATAAATTTTTGGTAATAAAATATTGCTAAATAGGGATGTTAAAAATACTGATTTTTTACCTCGTTTATGTGGTGATTCACTTTAGAATTCCATAATGCAACTTAATTGACAATGCAACGGATTAGCGATTGCAATTTTGGTGACTTGGAAAATTTGAATTATTTACTTAACTATCTGACATTCAGTGTTTTATTAAATTAAAATCAATAACAAAATTTGTATTTATCCTGAAAACAAAACGTCTTTTTTTTTACAAATTAGAATAAATTGAAAAATATAAATTAGAAATTTTAAAAATAGATCGTTGTTGCATGTGGTTGGTTAATTTATATTTTTCAATTCCTCAAGGGAACCGCCATCAATGTAAAGCGAGATATACAAACCAATTTCCCATCCTCATTTTTGATTTCAATATTCCAGACTTGCATCGTTCGACCAATTCTCACAGGTGTCGCAGTTCCAATGACTTTACCACTCATCACCGATTTTAAGTGGTTGGCATTAATTTCCACCCCAACAATACTATATCCTTCAGCTTCCACACACATCAATCCAGCGACACTACCCAAAGTTTCTGCCAAAACTACAGAGGCTCCCCCATGTAATAACCCCATCGGTTGTTTGGTCCGATGATCCACTGGCATAGTTGCCGTCAAATAATCATCTCCGAATGCTGTAAATTCTATTCCAACGTGCCTTACCATCGTCTCATCATTGATATTGTTCAAACCTTCGAGTGTAAATTCCTTTTTCCAGATCATTTGCGTTATTTTTTATTTTTTTGAGATATCTTCACTTCATGAAAATTTATCACAATCCACGTTGCCGTAAAAGTAGAGAAACCCTCGCTTTAATTGAAGAAAAAAACATCGCTCCTGAAATTATTCTATACCTCGATGAAGTGCCGACAGCTAAAGAATTGAAAGGTCTTTTGAAAAAATTAGGGATGTCTGCAGAAAAATTAATTCGAAGAGGAGAACCTATCTTTAAGGAAAAATTCAAAGGAAAAAATTTATCGGAGGAAAAATGGATAGAGGCCATGGTCAAATATCCCAAGTTGATTGAACGACCTATTGTGGTGAAGGGAAAGAAGGCTGTTTTGGGTAGGCCTCCGGAGAATGTAAATGAATTGTTGTAAATGCAAGAGGACCTGATTTACCACTAAGGCACTATAAAGCACTAAAGGAATATCGAATAAAGAACCGCAGAATGTCGAAGTGGAATACGTATATTCGCGAGCTCCTACGCGTGCTCCACTTCGACATTGGATATTCTGCGGTTCATTTCTTGTTGATTTTAATAATCTCCAAAGCCTCATCAAAACCCCCACTGTCAACCTCATTCCAATCCGCTTGCCCCCGATACCAAGTCATCTGTCGTTTGGCATAATTGCGAGTATGTTGTTTGATTTTATCAATAACCTCATCAATTGTCGCTTCATTTTTAAAGTAAGGGATGAATTCTCGATATCCGATTGTTTGCAACGCATTTAAATGAAGATGAGATTTTAAATTAGTTACTTCTTTTTCCAAACCTTCCTCCATCATTTGATCAACTCTTGTATTGATATCTTGATAAAGAAGGGAACGTTCTTTTTTGAGATATATATAAATAGGAGTGAAATTTCGTTTTGGTTTTGTTCGATTTCTAAACTCAGAAAAAGGAGTACCACTTACTTCAAAAACAGTGATTGCACGCATCAGTCTTCTTGGATTTTCTTTATCTACCACTTTGAAATAATTGGGGTCAATTTGTGCTAATTTATTTTGCAAAAATTCAATACCATTTGATTCAAATAGTTGATTCCATTTTTCTTTCAGGTCATTTGGTACATCAGGAAATTCATCTAATCCTTCACAAACTGCTTTGACAAAAAGACCTGAACCTCCAGCGATGATGACCACTTCTTTTTTCTCAAACAATTGATTTAGCAATGCCATCGATTCTCTTTCAAAATCACCGACACTATAGGTATCATGAATGGAAAGCGAATTTACGAAATGATGATCCACCTGGGCCAACTCCGATTTTGTAGGTTTGGCTGTGCCAATAGACATTTCTCGATAAAATTGGCGACTATCAGCAGATAGGATGGTCGTATTGAAATGCTGAGCCAACTTAATTGCCATACTGGTCTTACCTGAAGCGGTCGGTCCACCAATGACGATTAAAATTTTTTGTTGTTGCATTTTCAGAAAATCTTATTTTTGTTTCAGAATGATAAGAACTAAACATAACTATAAACTAAACATTCCCCTTTTTGAGGAGCATGACCTATGTTGATATATAAAACTTTTGCGAAATTAGTAAAACTTGGTTTACGCGTCTATTTTAGGAAAATCTATTTCTATAATGATGAGGTCGTCAATCTCAACAAACCCGTGTTGATTGCTTCCAATCATCCTACCGCTTTTATTGAGCCACTCTTAATTGGAAGTACATTGAAGAAGCCAATTTACTATTTGGTTCGTGCGGATATTTTTAAGGATGGAATTATTAAGTTTTTTACCGATGCATTTGGAATGATTCCAGTGTACCGATTTGTGGATGGCTATTCCGGTCTCAAAAATAATCAAGAAATTTTCAGGATGCTTTATAAGAAGTTGAAAGAAAATAATATCATCGTTGTTTTTGCAGAGGGAAATACCATCCAAGAAAAACGATTGCGTCCTATCAAAAAAGGAACTGCTCGTTTGGCTTTCGGTTGTTATGAAAAATATGGAATCGAAGATATTGACATTATTCCAGCAGGTGTCAATTACACTTACCCCAATCAATATCGGAAAGACGTCATGATTGAATTTGGGGAGCCGATCCAGATGGCTGATTATATGGATGTTTACAAGGAGCATCCGAACCGTGCCATCGTTAAACTAACAAAAGAATTACAGAGGCGGATGAAGCAATTTGTAATTTGTATTGATGATAAAGCAGATGAAACATTAGTCGAACAGCAATTTATCTTAAATCGAAGTTCGTATCGTAGTCGTATTTTTCCGGTGAAAGAATTGTCCAATGAAGAATTGAAATCAGAATGGAAAATTGCGAATGCGGTGAATCAAATGGAAGATGCTGAAAAAGCAGCATTGAAAATAAAGTCTCAAAAATATTTTGATCAATTAGACCAACACAATTTAAAAGATCATTCGGTGCACAATGGCAATCAATTCTTTTCTGTGTTTAGAACTTTGTTGATTATACTAGGTTTTATTCCGATGCTAATTGGTGTCTTGTCCAACATTATTCCTGTCTTAATCGCTAATAGCTACGTCGCGAAAAATGTAAAATTTGTGGAGTTTGAAGCACCCTTGCGTTTTGTCATTAATCTTGGATTGCATTTGCTGGTTTGGATAATAATGATGATTGTCGCTATAGTTACAGGAAATCAGTATTTACTTTGTTTTACAATTGCCATGCCCTTTCTTGGTTACTTTGCTTTGATTTATTTTGATATTTTTCGGGAGTGGAATGCGGATAGACGATGGCTGTTTGTGAATAAAGCACATAAAAACGAATTGATACAAATGCGTAAAAGTATTGTTTTTAAAAATGTAAAAGTAGCATAAGAAATTGTAATTTGTAGGTGTACATTCAATTATTTAACCTTAAAAATTGAAAAATGATCTGCACCGTTTATGCTCACAATCTTGGTTTTGATAAAATCACGAATATTGTCGAGTAAGTACTTCCTAAAAGTAATAAAACTTAGTTTATAAAATAGATTAATAAATCAATAACTTTTCTCTTTTTGTTTTATTTCCGATAGCTTTTCGAAAGGTTCGCTCACCTACTAATTTTTCCCCAATTCCACCGCTCTCCCCAAAGCAGCATGTGCTCCTTCTTTTATATCATCATACAAGTCTGTATTTCGAAAAGATTTCATAGCGGCTTCCGTTGTTCCACCTTTTGAAGAAACCATGTCAATCCATTGTTGGCAAGTAAAATTATTTTTGTTGAATAAATCGACCGCACCTTTGAAAGTTTGGCTAACCAACAATTCTGATTCACTAGCTGAGAATCCCATTTCTTTGGCAGCGTTTATCATAGCATCCATAAAATAAAAAACATAAGCAGGTCCACTTCCGGAAATGGCAGTGGCAGCATCAATTGATTTTTCATTATCGACATAAACGGTTTTACCAGTCGTATTTAATAAATTTTGAACCATCACCAATTCAATTCTTGTGACTTCATCTGAAGAAGTGAAAGCGGTCATCCCCATCCCGATTTGAGCGGGAAGATTAGGCATTGCTCGGATTACTTTTTTTGCATCTAGTGCAGTAGAAATGGTTTCAGACTTTACACCTGCCATGATTGACAAAAAGACTTGTTGTTTATCCGTAAATGGTTTGATGGTTTTGAAGACCTCTTGACATTCTTGAGGTTTCACTGCGAGAATAATCAAATCTGCTTTTGGGATGCACTGGTCTGGTTTCCCAAAAATAGTTCCTATGTCCTTTTGACGAAGCATTGCTGCTTTTTCTTCTGATTTCTCCAAAATCATCATATCTTCTTTTGGGGTAATGTGCGCACGTATGAAACTTTGTGCATAAGTCATTCCCATATTTCCACCACCAATTATTAGAATTTTCATTTGTCTGGAGTTTGTGCTTTTATATAATTTTGGAACACAAAGAAAAGGAATTTCTAGCATAAACTCATTGAAATATAAATACCTTTATTATGTCAGATTATGCGAAATTACAAGTATGTTACAGCGTTTAGCATAATGATGGAATTATATTCAAATTGATTTTTTAGTTGTAAATAAACTTTAGAAAAAAATATAGAAGGATTTTGTAGCGGGTGGGGGATTCTATATGTTTGACGGAGGAGTTTATAGAATCTAGACTTTTTATTTCTTTTTTGTCAATGAAAAAAGAAAAAGAAACAGACTCTTCCGAAATCAAATTTGAAAAAGAAAGAAAGAGATAATTATTTTAATTGAGCTTGCAACAAATTTTAGATGGGTACAACTTCAAAATTTAGTCTCACCCAATAAGCTTTTTATAAATTTCAAGTTTTGCAAAAACCTGCACCAATACTTTTGACAATTTAATTTTAAACGATATGAAAGTGAAATACACCATCCTACTAATAATAACATCCATCACATTCCTATTAACTTCATGTGGAGGAAATGGTGCAGTGGATATTAGTATAACCAGTCAAGAAACATATGAACAAGCCGAGTACGCCATCGTCATCCACGGAGGTGCAGGAACCATCCTCAAAAAAAATATGTCCGACGAAAAGGAAAAATCCATCAAAGAAACATTAAATAAAGCATTGTCGATAGGTGAGGAGATATTGAAAAACGGAGGAAGCAGTTTGGATGCAATTACCAAAACCATAATGTTTTTAGAAAATTCTCCACATTTCAATGCGGGGAAAGGAGCAGTTTTTACCAACGCAGGCA
>CALFWW010000224.1 GCA_937928575.1 uncultured Saprospiraceae bacterium
TGGGATTGGGAAAAGTTTAAAATCAATTTGTTTATCAAACTTTTCAACTTTATTCTTTTTAATTGAATCATCACTAATCGTTCTTTCATTGTTAGCATCACATCTTTTAACTTCAACAATATTCGAAACAAATACAGAAGCCATTTCATTTTGACCTTCTTTGTAAGTCTTGTTGTTATGCACTTTAGACATTCCTTTTAATGTAACATTCCTTTCAGCAGAAAATGAAGGAATAATTGTAACTTTATATTTACCATCAGGTAAATCTTTAAATAGTTCAGAAGTGCTGTTTGAGTTTTTCTTGGCAACTTCTAACCAGATGTTGGCTGAAATTTCCTTTTGCAACACATAAGTTGCATCTTCATTAACTTGACTGCAATTTGCTTTGACACTTTTACAATTATCGATTTTTAAATTAGCCTGAGCAGCACTATTTTCAGGTTTCAAACTGAGTATCAATGCTGCAAAAATTAAAAAGAGGAATTTAGAATTTTTCATACAATTAGAAGTTTCTCTTCGGGAATTATACCAAAGGATTAGTAAATTATATAATGAAATAAATTTGGGACTGATATGTAACACACTAAATACAAAATCTAGCAATCAATTATAACAATAAAAATGTAATAAAAAAATTAAATTATTATATTTCACCATTTAGGACTATATTTATATATCAACTTACAATTTTTTAGTAAACAACCCACGAATGAAAAATACATGTTTAAGATTTTTGCTATTCTGCTACCTTTTATTTGCATTTTGTATAGTGCACGCTCAAGAGAAAAAAGACCAAAAATCATTTGAGTTGGGGATTGAATTGGGTGCTGAAATTATTCAGAAAGTAATAGTTAGCGATTCTGGATCGAGTTCAATTGGGCATGAATCCAATTTGGGATACGGATTTAATAGTACCTTACTAGTTCGAAAAAAAATATCTAATAAAATAACATTAAGAAGTGGGTTGGGATATAAACTCAAAGTATACAGAGATGAAATTAATAACATTTTATTTCCTATCAATATTATCAACAACTGGGGACCAACAACTATTAATGAAAACACTTTGTTACATTTTGTCTCTATCCCCGTTGGCTTTCAATATCAAATAAATAACAAGTTGCAATTTGATGTTGGTTTAGATATAGACTTTATTGTTTTTGAAAACTTTATTCGTAAGATCTCTGAACCAAATCCAGACGCAATTCTGCTTACAACAGATACGGATACAGAAAATATTTTACCAGCTATTTTCCTTGGGCTTCAATATGAATTGAATAAAAATCTTTTTCTCAAACCTTATTTTAATATGAGTTTTACAAAGTTCAAAGTACCTGTTTCATTTGCTGAATCGAATACGCAGCTGAATTTTGGGGTAAAGCTTGGTAGCATGTTTTGATTGATTGGAGTAAATAAAGACAGGAGTTTCTATTGTACGTAGCGTATTGAGTAAGTATTAGTTTTTTGAGTTTTTTTTTAACTCACCAACTTCTTGAAATATCAAAACTCCTAAAACGCAAAAAAGCACCTACAAGTTAATGTAGATGCTTTAAGCGGTCTGGACGGGACTCGAACCCGCGACCCCCTGCGTGACAGGCAGGTATTCTAACCAACTGAACTACCAGACCAATATTTCTTTTAGGTAGTATTTAAACTTTTGATGACTGCAGATAATTCTAATAAGGTTAGAATACCTGCGCTCACTCTCCACAAGTCGTTGTTTGTGGTTTGCTATTCAATTGAATGTATTCTATACGCATATATGTGTACGTAAAAACAGATTCAATGGGTTGCCTTTTAATACGTTTAATATTCCAATATCCTTATATCTAAATATCGTACCAAATCAAGGAATTATCCCTTCTTTTTTCAGCGATTGCAAAAGTAATGTCTTAACACCTAAATCGCAATAAAAAACGTTAATTTTTAAAAAATGTTTGTAATTAAATACGACCAGTTGGGTAGAATATTAAATTTGTAATACCATGTAAATTTTCAATGTCGTTTTAATTGGAGAAAATACGATAGGACATTCGGAAGTTTATAAGGTATATATCTAAACTAAACTAGCACGGTTAACATAATTTGACCGAACAAAATACCCTAATTATGGTTTTCTTAGACTTTGAAAAACCACTCGAAAGCCTGTTTGAACAACTTGAGAAGATTAAACAAGTAGGAGAACAAGGCGATATTGATGTTTCTAGCAATATCCAGGAGTTGGAAGGCAAAATCAAAAATGTCCGTAAAGAAATTTATAGCAATCTGACTGGTTGGCAAAAAGTGCAGTTGTCCCGCCATCCTAATCGTCCCTACTCTCTTTTCTATATCAATACAATTTGCAAGAAATTTATTGAATTGCACGGAGATCGCTACTTTAAAGATGATAAAGCGATTGTCGGTGGGATTGGTTCTTTGGATGGTCAAAACGTCATGTTTATTGGTCATCAAAAAGGAGTTGATACCAAGTCTCGTCAATATAGAAATTTCGGAATGGCCAATCCAGAAGGCTATCGGAAAGCACTTCGCTTGATGAAATTGGCTGAGAAATTTGAAATGCCAGTTGTTTGTCTGGTGGACACACCGGGAGCGTTCCCTGGTTTGGAAGCAGAAGAAAGAGGTCAAGCGGAAGCAATTGCCAGAAATTTAATGGAGATGGCGCAATTGAAAGTGCCAATTGTAGTCGTAATAATAGGTGAAGGTGCCTCTGGTGGTGCATTGGGAATTGGATTGGGTGATCAAGTTTTCATGATGGAAAATACTTGGTACTCTGTTATTTCACCAGAATCCTGCTCCTCTATTTTGTGGAGAAGTTGGGACTATAAAGAACAAGCAGCTGAAGCTTTAAAATTAACTGCAGATCATATGTATGATTTTGGTATTGTCGATGGTATTATTAAAGAACCATTGGGTGGTGCGCATACGGCTCCCGATGAAATGGCAAAAATGCTAAAAAGACATATCAAAAAAGTCATAGGAGAACTTTCTGAATTGTCTGTGAAAGATCGAATCAAAATGCGTATCAAGAAATACGAACAGATTGGGAAATTTTCAAAAAAAAAGAAAAACGTGAGGGTTAAACAAGGAAGCTAACATCCTATACCCTGTTTTCATAAACCGCTTACTAAAAACTAATACTATGGAATATTTTGACAATCTATTTTTGTCAATCCATGATCGATTTATCAAGAGAGAACTAAAAAAAAGAAATACAGGAAGAGGAACCATCGATTTCAACAAGGTAAAAACAATTGGAATTTTATTTGATGGTAGCAAGGCAGAAAATGAAGTGATCGTCAATGATTTTATCCGACAACTGAATCAAAAAGGAAAGCAGGTAGAACTGCTAGGATTTGTTCCAAAAAACAATCAAGCACTTAACACAAATTATACGTCTTTCTGTTTGAAAGATTTGGATATTTTCAAGAGACCAAAGAATCAAAAAGTTAATGATTTTATTGACCAACCTTTTGATATTCTTATCAACCTCACTCCTTTAAATCATTTGCAGCTTGATTTTATCGCTGCACTTTCAAATGCGAAATTAAGAGTCGGTCCGTACACAGAACGAACGCACTGTTATGATTTGATGATTGATCATCACGAAAAATCAAATTTAAATTCTTACATTAAACAGATTGATTTTTTTCTCAATAGAATGAAAAGTAGTTCTTATGAATCTACAGCAATTTAGAGGTACTGGTGTTGCTATTGTCACTCCGTTTTTAAATGGAGCTGTGGATTTTAATGCGCTGGAACGTGTTGTAGAACATGTCATTAAAGGTGGAATCAATTTTATTGTCGCTTTGGGTTCAACAGGAGAAGCATTGTTATTAAGTCCTGAAGAACAAAATCAAGTATTGGCATTTATTGTCGAGAAGACCAATAAAAGAGTACCAATCGTTGCTGGTCAATTTGGTGGAAATAATACGAAACAGTTAATTGAAAAATTTCAAGCAACGGATTTTACAGGTGTCAATGCAATTATGTCCAGCAGTCCATCCTACGTGAAGCCAACGCAAGAAGGAATTTATCAACACTATATGGCGATTGCCAAAGTAAGTCCACTGCCTATCATTATTTACAATGTTCCCTCCAGAACTGCTTCTAACATTAAACCTACAACCATCTTAAGATTGGCACATGATAACGCAAAGTTTGTTGCTGTAAAAGATGCCACTGGAAATATTCTTCAATCCATTGAAATCATCAAAGCTAAACCTGACAACTTCTTAGTCCTTTCAGGAGATGACCCAACTGCTATGGTACACGTATTGGCTGGTGGAGATGGTGTCATTTCTGTCATCGCTAATGCAATACCAAAAGCGTTTTCCAACATGATAAATGCAACGCTCAATGGCAAGCATAAAACCGCAAGACATGTGAATGACCTCATCCATAATCTACACCATTGGATGTATGTGGAAGGCAATCCTGCTGGCGTCAAAGCTGCACTTCATTTTCAAAATTTATGCTCGACAGAAGTAAGACTTCCCTTGACTTCAATGACTGACGATACCTATCAATCACTTTCCGAGGAATTGGAACAATTTCTTTTGACCTTTCATAAGGTAGGTTAAACAATTATTTATTTAGACTGGAAATAACAAAAACGCCCATATCTTTCGATATGAGCGCTTCGTCTTTTTTGGCGTTAGAGCCTTTATTATTCTAAGTAATACAAATTGTAGTCTATAATTACGGTTATCTTTGAGAAAAATTTCCCGATATCTTCGTTAGAAAGCCCTGTCTGCTTGGCGCAGTCAGGCAGGCTCGCCGTAACTAATACAAATAATACTCTATAATTGCGGATATCTAT
>CALFWW010000225.1 GCA_937928575.1 uncultured Saprospiraceae bacterium
CGTTCAGCTTCAAAAGTGATAATAAAAAAGTAATATCTGGTAAAATAAATTAGCCGGTAATTTATTTTATTTACTCGAATAACATAGTTGTTAAATTTCATTTGATTAGTGTATAAATAGTTTATATCTTGCGGTCGCTCCTCAACCAAACAAGCTTCCGCAAGGTTTAAACTACTTACATTAAATACATAATCATGAAACACATTTCTTGGCTTTGCCTCTTTTTGGCTATATCCACATTGACTTCCTTCTCTTGTAGAAAAGATTCCAACGGTCCTTCTGAAATCTCATACGCGAGTGGTGTTTTAATCACCAATCGAGGCGCACTTTTCGATCCTGTCGGTAGCATCAGTCACTACAATAGAGAAACTGGAGCTTTTTCAAATAAAATTTATCAACGAATCAACGCAGATACTTTATTTGGCTCTATTCAATCCATTACTGCTCATCAAGGTAGGGCTTATATTGTTATGAATGATCCGGACAGAATTGAAGTGGTCAATTTAAGAGACTTTGTATGGGAAGAAACGATAGATGGTTTGACCGATCCTAAGCACGTCCATGCTGCTTCTACCAACAAATTATACATCAGTCAATGGGGAGCTGACGGACTTTCTGGTTCTATTCAAGTCTATAATTTAACCAATGGTCTTTTCTTGGATTCAATCCCGACTGGTCGAGGTCCTGGTCCGATGGTGCAAGTTGGCAATACGGTATATGTTGCCAATTCTGGTGGAATTTTGAGCGACTCTACATTAGCAGTCATCAATACTTCTAGCGATAGTGTGATTGATCACATTGATGTTGGCACTAATCCTACTCATTTGGTCGTCGATAAAAACAATGCAGTCTGGTCATTATCCAAAGGAATTATTTTTCAAAATCCTCCAAATGTCGATGGCAAATTATCTAAAATTGTCAATAATCAAGTTGTTTTCCAACAAAATGCAACCGCTGGTGCTGCCAACTTAGCAATTGATGGCGACAAAGATTTCTTGTATTACGTGATGGATGGTTGGACCTATTCACATGACATCAATGCGACTACTTTCAATACTACTCCATTTTTACAAAAATACTATTGGGGAATTGGCGTTGATCCAGAAACAGATCACTTGTGGGGAACCGATCCTAAAAACTTTTTTGTGCCGGGTGATATTTTTATCCATGATAAATCGGGTGAAGAAGTGGATGTCTTTAGTGGCGATATTGTTCCTGAGAAGTTTTTGTTTCAGTAGCCTTTTATTTATACACCTCTCTGAATCTGTTATTATTTAATGCGCAAAGTCGCAGAGCACGCAATTTAACACATAGATCACATTAGAAACATAGAAACACATAGCTCTTGTTTCGTGAATGTAGTTTGAAAAAAATTTTCCGAAACAAGGTACTTTGTGTTTCTCTGTGTACTATGTGTTAAAAAACACGTGCTCTTTGTGTTAAAATTACTCCTCCTCATCAAACAACAAATTCAATTGCTTCTCAGTCGCATGTAATTTTTCTTTGCAAAAGCTGATCAATTCTGCAGCTCGCTTCACCTTTGTCGTCATTTCATCTACGGTCACTTCATCAGATCTTAAGTCTTCAACAATTTGCTGAAGTTCCTCAGCAGCGGATTCGTAGGTTAGTTTACTTTTTGCCATTTCTTACTTTGTTTACAATACTTGTTGCTTTTCCTTTGTGGAAGTGGGTTAATATTTCGTCACCGGATTTAAGTTGAGAGGCAGCAGTTATCAATTTCCCATTATTGTAACTGATAGAATATCCTCTTTTCAAAATTTCTATGGGGTTGAGCAAATTTTTCATCGCTTCCATTTTGTCGATGAATGCTCTTTTCTGTTCAATGATTCTGAAAGTGATCTCTGGCAACAATGCTTCTACACGTTCTATGTCATCTTTTTCTCGTTCCAGGATATTAGAACTGGTCATTTCAATCATCTGAATAGCCGAATCCAGTTGTATTTGCTCTTCACTAATTCTATGCGTACTATAAGTTCGAATTTCTTGCATCATCGATAAGATATCGGATTCGAAATTCATGTTGTGTTCTACTAAAAAGTCAGCTGCAGCAGTCGGTGTTTTGACTGAAGTATGCGCGACAACATCTGCAAGGGTATCATCAATCTCATGACCGATACCCGTAATCACAGGGAGTGGCAATTTCGCAATCATTCGACACAATTCCAATCCATCAAAAAGTGCCAAATCAATCTTCGCTCCTCCACCACGGATAATAACCACGCAATCAAAATCCTTTTTTTGCTTCTTGATACTTTTCAAAACATTAACTAAATCCTTCTCCGCTGCAACACCTTGTACACGGGTATCAAATAAAGTCATTTCATATTCGTAGCCGTAAACATTATTCGATAAATGCTGGACAAAGTCTTTGTATCCAGCAGCACGCTCAGAAGAAATGACCGCAATTCGCTGTAAGACAACTGGCAGATCCAACTCCTCATTTTTTTCAAGGAGTCCTTCTTGTTGCAGTTTCTCTAATTTTGCCCTCCGCTCAGCTTCCAATTTCCCCATGGTATAGGATGGATCCACATCTTCAATTTGCAAACTCAATCCATATCTCTCATGAAAACGAACGGTTACCTGAAGTAGCACCTCCATTCCTGCATCCAAAACCGAATCAATGGATAACCCATTTTTTTTCTTGAGCATTGCATAAGTTCCTTTCCACAAATTCGCTTTCGCTTGTGCAATCAAATCATCAGAACCTTCTTCTTTTTCAATTAGATCGAGATAGTAATGTCCACGAGATTTCCCTACTTGAGAGATCTCACAACGTACCCATATCGCTTCTTGAAAATTCAAAGCGATGGCTTGAGAAATGTAATTATTGAGATCGTATAGGGAGTGCGTTTCCATAGTTTTGTAAAAGTAGGATTTTGTTTAAATTTATTTTAATTAAATAAATTCTTTGGTGCATCCTAGGATTTTCGACAGTTAAAATTTAAAGTAATCCAATTTTTATTAGAATCATATTAAATTAACCTCTTGTCCTTCTGAGTATAGGCGTCGTACTCGTCCAGATTATGTAATCGAAGAATCAAGAGGTTATTAGGATTTTAAATTTCGACTGTGTATTGACTTAAGTGAGTGAGTTGCGGAGAAATCTGAGTACTCTGAACATAGATTTTAGTGTAAAATTGAATCGACTAGTAAATAGATTTCTCCACTAACTCAATATCAAT
>CALFWW010000226.1 GCA_937928575.1 uncultured Saprospiraceae bacterium
TATTGCCGAATGAAGCTTTCCAAGTCGATGTTGTTTGAAAATTTTCCATTCAATAGATCTGCCATCATTTACAGAGAAAAGTTGGTTTTCCAAATCTTATTTGGTTTATTTGATTAACGAAAATTTTTATGTCCCCGAAAATTAGGCTTTTTAGCCTGTTTCGGGGAATTTTCGATAACAAAAAATTGCCTAATACACTCTATTTCAGCGTATTAGGCAATTTCATTTAAACCCTTTTTATTTTAAATATAAACAGATAAGATGTCTGTTTTACTATTGTAAAACAAAACGCTTCGTCAACAAGCTCTAGGAGTAGAATTAATGTGCATGTCCATGTCCGCCTGCTCCTTCACTTTTTTGCAAATGGCTTTGTAGATAATAGGCACCACTTGTAACAATACGATTCCCATCCTCAATCTCATCGACCATTGTAATTTCCGTAAAACCTAATTGAGAGGCACCTGTCTTGACTTCAAGCCTTAAAAATACACTTTCTCCATTGCGTTTAACCTGGTCATTACCATCGTGTGTACTGTTTGGAGATTCACTTACCGAAACAAACACAAAATGACGACCTTCTGCTTCTACTATCGCATCAATAGGTAATGCTTGCACTTTGTTAGAACCAATATCAATAAGTGCATTTACATACATTCCTGGAATCAAATTCTTATTGCCCTTGTCAATATCCGCATGTACTGCGACAGACTTTGTATTATTTTCGAAAGATTTTCCGATATTAAATATTTTGCCACCGACTTCTATACCTGGGCGGTCCGACAAATTGAAACGTACTCGTTGCCCCACTTTAATTTTGGCTAAATCATTTTCGTAAACCAATAAGTCGACATGCATTTTATTGTTGTTGACAATAGAAAATAACGTCCGATTGGTCTCGACTGCTGAACCAATGTTGATATCCACATGAGTGATGTATCCAGAAATAGGCGCGATCACGGGCAAGTCAATTCCATTGGCATTAAACATTCCAATAGTTTGCTCAAGAATAGAGATTTGACTCTTGACAGATTCCACTTTTGCTAGCTCAATTTGTAAATCAGCGTTAGACTTTTGTAGATTTTGAATCGAAGTTGCACCATCCTCACCTAATTGCACTTGACGTTCATATTCTTGTTGTAAAAACGGAATAGACGCATTAGAAAGAACCAATTCTTCATTTAATTTGGCTTTTTCTAACAACATGTTACTGTACTCCAAGCTTTGCATTGTTGCAATTTCTTGGCCTTTTTTCACATATTGTCCCTCAATAACTTTGATGGTCTTGATAATTCCATTTAATGGCATACTGACTGCAGCTTTATTTTGAGGATTGAGTTCAGTATAGCCACTGGCATTAACTACATCACTTAAGTTTTTTATTGCAAACCAGCCGGTATCTATTTCAGCATTAAGATATTGGGCTTTATTTAGGATGACTGTTTTTTCATCCGTATGTTCATTGTGTTCATGGTCGCTATGGTTTTCATGGTCACTATGTGTATCATGAGTATGCCCATGATCGTCATGAGAATGATTAGGATCAGAGTGGTCATGATTATGACAACTGAATAAGAGTGTAATAGATAAAAACAAAATTAACAATCCAATTACAGCTATATTTTTATTTTTGAATATATTTTTCATAATTAAACTTGATTGAGTTCATAATAGAGACTTATTTTACTTAGGAACTGATTTCTTTTTATTGAATATTGTCTCTGAATAGTAATACAAAATGGGTAAAATAATCAGTGTTAAAATCGTAGCGGTAATCAATCCGCCAATCACAACAGTAGCAAGAGGTTTCTGGACTTCAGCACCTGCACTGACACTTAATGCCATTGGTAAAAATCCTAATGAAGCGACAGAGGCAGTCATTATGACTGGACGTAATCGAACTTTCGTACCTTCTTTGATTCGTTGAATGACATCTTCAATTCCTTCTTCTTTCAATTGGTTAAAATAGGAAATCAAAACAATTCCATTTAAAACAGCAACTCCAAAAAGGGCTATAAAACCAACTCCTGCTGAAATACTAAAAGGCATATCTCTGAGCCACAAAGCAAAAACACCACCGATAGCAGATAAAGGAATCGCAGTGAAAATCAATAAGGATTGTTTCAAACTCTGAAAAGTAAAATAGAGTAGTACAAAAATCAGTGCGAGTGCAATTGGGACAGCGATGGATAAACGTTGATTTGCTTTTTGTAAATTTTCAAATTGTCCCGCATACTCGATGTAATAGCCTGGAGGTAGATCTAACTCGCGATCAAATCGATTTTGAATTTCTTTTACTACGCTTTCAACATCACGATTTCTCACATTGAACCCAACAATCATTCTACGCTTACCATTTTCTCTGCTGATTTGTGCATTGCCACGTTCATAAGAAATATGAGCAACTTGTCTCATCGGAATCTGGCTTCCATTCGGTAAGGACACAAAAAGATTTTGAATATTTGAAATATCTTGACGTAGCTCTTCTTTCAGACGGACAACTAAGTCAAACTTCTTTTCTCCTTCATAAACGGTTCCTGCTTTTTCTCCTGCAAATCCCATTCTTAAAGTTTGATTGAGATCTTCAACTTTTAGTCCATATAGCGCTAATTTGTTTTTATCATATTTCACTGTTATCTGCTTTAATCCTTGCACTGCTTCAGCTCTGGCATCTTGAACGCCTTCTACATTTTTTACGATATTTTCAACTTGATCACCCATCGCTACCAATAGGTCGATATTCTCGCCAAAAATTTTAACACCAACATCACTACGAATTCCAGTCATTAATTCATTGAAGCGCATCTGAATTGGTTGGCTGAATTCTGTAGTTACCCCCGGAAGATCTTCGAGTAACGAATTCATCCGCTCAACCATCTCTTTATGTGTCTTTACAGTTGTCCATTCACTTTTATCTTTCAAAATAATCATCATGTCTGCGACTTCCATCGGCATCGGATCTGTAGGCACTTCCGCGCTCCCGATTTTGGAAACAGCTTGTTTGATTTCAGGAATACTGTCCATTAAAATCTTCTCAGCTCTTGAAGTTGTTAGAATTTCTTGTGCCAACGAACTACCAGGTGGAATGATGATATGTGTGGCAATATCACCTTCATTTAAAGTAGGTATAAACTCTCCACCTAATTTTTGAAATGTAATAAAAGCAAATGCAAATAAACAAATCGAGAGGATGAGCAACGGTAACTTTAATTTCATGGCATAATGAAGAACGGGTTCATATAATTTCTGAAAGAAAGAAATGATGCGATCGGATATGGTTACTTTATGTTCAACATTTTTACTTAAAAATAAAGCACACATCATTGGTACATAAGTAAGCGATAATACAAATGCTCCGAGTATGGCAAATGAAACTGTTTGTGCCATTGGTCGAAACATTTTCCCTTCAATCCCTATTAGTGCGAGGATAGGTAAGTAAACTATTAATATAATAATTTCACCAAATGCAGCACTACTTCGAATTTTAGAAGTGGCTTGATATACTTCCTCATCCATCTGTTGGGCCGATATTTTACCAACTATTTTACTTGATTGTAAACGATGAACAATCGCTTCAACGATGATAACTGCCCCATCTACAATTAGACCAAAATCAATTGCTCCCAAACTCATAAGATTGCCACTTACTCCAAAAAAACGCATCAGTGTTACCGCAAATAATAAAGCCAAAGGTATTACAGATCCTACGATCAACCCTGCTCTCCAATTCCCAATCAGTAAGACCAGAATAAATATAACAATAAGTGCACCTTCAATTAGATTAGTGCTTACTGTACTGATAGCCTTGTTAACCAATTTTGTGCGGTCCAAAAACGGTTCTATGAGGACACCTTCAGGGAGTGATTTTTCAACTTGCACCATTTTGTTCTTGACCAATTCTACAATCTCAGCACTATTTTCACCCTTCAACATCATTACCATACCACTTACCACTTCTCCTGTTCCATTTTTTGTTGCGGCACCATATCTGATTGAATTACCAAATTTCACCTCAGCAACATCTCGAATTAAAATGGGAATATTATTTTTGGTCTTAATCACAATTTTGCTGATATCATCCAAAGAATTCACCATTCCTAAGCTTCGAATATAGTAGGCGTAAGGTTTTTTATCTATATAGGCGCCACCTGTATTTTCATTGTTATTTTGTAATGCATTAAATATTTCAGACATCGTCACATCCATACTTTTAAGTCGATTTGGATCAACGGAAACTTCATATTCCTTAAGGATTCCACCCAAAGTGTTTACCTCAGCTACGCCTTTGGTACCTAAAATTTGAGGAACAACAATCCAATCTTGAATAGATCGTAATTCCATAATGTCAAACTGGTTTTCATAGCCTTCGGCCGCTGACAGGCAATATTGATAAATCTCTCCTAATCCAGTACTAATTGGTGAGAGTTCCGGAACACCATAGCCTTCTGGAATTTCAGCTTCAGCAACTCGTAAACGCTCTGTTATTTGATTTCTTGCCCAATAAATATCTGTACTTTCGTCAAAAACAACAGTCACTAAACTCAAACCAAAACGACTGATGGATCGTAGTTCAACAATTTCCGGAATTGATTTTAGTGCTAGCTCAACCGGGTAAGTGATTAATAATTCGACTTCTTGTGTTGCCAAATTAGGAGACGAAGTAATGACCTGTACCTGATTGTTGGTAATGTCTGGTAGGGCATCGATGGGTAAGCGCATCATAGAGTAAATACCTCCTGCTATCAGCCCAATGACCATTATGACTATGACGAATTTATGCTTAATGGAATAAGCAATTATTTTGTCAAACATGATTTCTAATTAATTTAATAAGTTAATTCAAATTTGAGAGACTACTCTAAGTGAGTAGTTTTAGTTTGGAATGGACATACCATTCCTATAAAACTGAATTAACATACGGCAGGAGGGTGCCAGAATCGATGGGAATCTTTGAAATTATAATTGAATTGAAAATGAAATTGGTAAGAAAATCTAACTTGATTTTCATAATAAACATGCGCGTCATTTAGAGGCATCATGATCGTTATTCCACAGCATGTACAAGTACAAAAAGGAGTGCAATGGTCTTGTTCATCTTGAGAATGATCATGCGTATGCGAAATGTGTTCTTCATCACAAGTATTCCCGTCAGAGCAAGGCGTCATGGCTTGACCGAAAATTAGAATAGAAAGTATGAAAGCGATGATTTTCATATGTTAGGCGCAATATACCTGTTTTGTGCATAATTTTAACGTATTTATACAGGTTTAAGTTGCTTAAACAATTAAAAGTAATTGGTAATCGTTAATAATCCTCGATAATTCAAGGAATGGTGTTCCAAAATTGAAATATCTCTTTAGCTATAGTTACAAATGCGAAACAATACGCGAGCAAAGAAGGAATAAAAAAGCAGAATACGATAACAATATTTATAACATTGCTTTTGCATTCTGCTTACATGTTTTCATGCATAAAAACAGACAGGATGTCTGTTCAACGTTATTGTAAAATAAAGCGCTTAGTCAATACTTGATTTCCAATTCTTGCAGTCACGAAATAAACACCTTTGCTTAAATCATTTCCGATTTCAATGCTTTGTCTTCCAGCACTTGCCTTTCCAGCTAATACGGTTGATTGAACTTGACCTAATTGATTCACAATCGTGATTTCTAAATCTTGCTGATCTTTTTGAATATCCAAGATAAGATTTGTTTGATTGGTTGCGACAGTAGGTTGGATGTTCATGGTCAATTCAGTTGCGGCAATATCTTCAATTCCATCAATCACTTGCATTTCAAATTCACTTGTTTCATTGGTATTTTCGAAAACCCAGTCTCCATTTGCTCCTTTCTTCCAAATCACCACAGCAACCTCAACATTATCAAGTACCCACTCACTTTCGATTGGTAATGTAAAAGTATTGTTGAAAGAAGTTCCAGCTGTAACAGTTCCATTGGTTACCAATTCTCCAAATGCATCAGCTGAAGCACTGGTTCTCAAAATATTTTTGTGCTCCGTCATAGGACCTTGAGAAGCTTGATTCGCGATTACGTCATTTTCTACGATGTATGCAGCAATATTGTATTCGCCATCCGCATCTTGAAAGAAGGTAGTATTTGTCGTAATAAAAAACTCGTTATCTGGAGTGATCTCAACTGTTAATCCAGCATTTACAACAGGAGCGGTAGCAGCAGCAGCTTCAACAGCAGCAGCAAACTCTGTTCTCTTTGTTGACCAGTTGGAATTACTGACTCCAATGATTTCGTTTCCTAAAATAAAACGAGGTTGTGAAGAAGAGTTGAAATTGCTAACAAGCGCCGATGCGGTAGGATTTTGTAAATCGCCACTGAAATGAGTTGCGACAACCAACGCATTTTCGTCATTGTCTTCCAATAAACCTAAAAACAAACTCCAACCCCAAGTACCACAATTTGGGCACCAGGTAGCAGTAGATTTGGTGATCATGCTTTTCTGAATTTCAGGAGCATCTTGAGCGAATAAAGAAACGCTAAATAAAATAGCAACTATTGTTAAGTAGTTTTTTATCATTTTGAATATTTTTTATTAATGAATTAGTTCGATTAATCAGATGTACAATGAAAGTATGCAGATTTGGATCAGAAGGTTGCTTCAGTATTTAGAAAAAGGTTTTTATTAACGTTAGCGGACAATTGTAAAACGAGAGGGGTTTTTTATTGAAATTTTGGCATTCGAAAAATGCACCGTATAAATACTTGATATCAATTTGTTATACGAAATGGAAATAAAGTAGAGTGGATTTCTTCAAAATAAATCTATGTGGCAAAAATCTATTTCTTTCTTCTAAAGGGTTTTGCAAACGCGCGATTTTCCGCACGCTCAATCAACGCCTTCAATCGTCGGAGTTGGGTATCTTCTTTTTTTGCTCTCACTACCCAGTGCAGTTTTTTAGAAGCTGCCTTGTAGTAACCAACCCATTGTTCTGATTTCTTATCATGGTTTTTATCCAGCCATTTATTGAATGCTGTAGGTGTTTTGAAGAATTTTGGTTTAGACTCCAGTTTACAAGTGTGTTGTTATATTATGGACTCTCCATTTAGATTGGTCGTCAACACATCACTCATATAATTAAAGAAAGGACGAATAGTTTTGAAAGCATCCATCACTTCATCGAAAAATTCTGGACTAAATACTTCTTTATCCGTAAATGTCGTTTCGAAATAGAATTGCTTCTTTTTGATCAGGTCAATTGCTTTATGTTCTATATCAAATCCACGAGGGGCGGTTTTGACTTCATGACCTTGCAGTCCACCAAATGTCTCTTTGAATTTTTTTTGTTTCATGATTTTTCTCATAGGAGCATCATCAAACTCAAATTCTTTACGAATTCGTTTGGTATCATCTGAATTGGGGGAGAAGAAGCCGCCAGCAAATAAAGAGTTGCCTGGCATTAATTGTAAGTAGTAACCGCCACGTAGTTTGGCAGTTGCGCGCACATAACCACCAGCGAATCTAGGATTGTAAGGAAGTTTATCTTTTGAAAATCGTACATCCCGATAAATTCGGTAGGTACGATGTTTTTCAATTAAGTCAGTCTTGTCCAATTCATCTCGAACCGCTTGAAAGAATGCTTTTGCGGCTTCATGATGTATCAGATAAGTGTCTTTATTTTTTGTAAACCACTCCCGATTATTATTTTCATCCAAGTCCTTTAAGAACTTAAACATTCCCTTCTTCAACTGCATGTTGTTATGTTGGTTGGTAAATAGGTAGAGATTAGTTAATAGTTATTGTTATCAGTGGTTAGTTTTTGAACGGCTAGAGTAGTTACCGAGGCGGACAGAAGGCAACGGGTATTCAATCAAGCCGTTCAAATACTAATAACTAATCACTAGTCCACTAACTTACAACCCCTACAAAAAGTCAACAGCTCCTGATCCTAGATTGTAATAAGCAGGAACAATTTTCACATCACCTGAATCAACCGCTTTACGGATGATACTTGATCTTTCTTTCAAATCACCAACAACTAACTCTGCATTTTTCTTAACAACATCAGCAATCGCAGCACCGTCTCCACATGCAGCAATGGCAGGGTTGATGTGAGATAATAAATGATTAATGTTATAACCATTGTCACCACCAGCAACAGCAGCAGTTACTGCACCACAACTTTCATGACCTAATACAACGATTAGTTTGGTACCGCAATGTGCAACCGCATATTCGATACTACCGATTGAAGAACTATTGGCAACATTTCCAGCAACACGTACGACAAATAATTCGCCTAGACCAGTATCGAATGCCAA
>CALFWW010000227.1 GCA_937928575.1 uncultured Saprospiraceae bacterium
AGATCAAGGCAGAAAACGTAGACATAGCCTTAGTTACGGCGAGCCTGCCTGACTGCGCCAAGCAGACAGGGCTTTCTAACGAAGATATCGGGAAATTTTTCTCAAAGATAACCGTAATTATAGACTACAATTTGTATTAAAGAGTATATAGAAAAGGAGGCAGAATCCAGTAAAAAACATGAGTTTCATGATGGCAGGATCTATGCACTTGCTGGTGGCACTCTAAATCATGGCTTGATTAGCGGAAATGTATACAACAGTTTACGTAATCTTCTCGATTCTAAAAATGGAACCTGCTTACCTTTTAATAGTGATGTGAAACTTTACATAGCGCATTCTAATAGTTATGTTTATCCTGATTCAATGGTCATATGTGACGAGATTAAAACATCCCCTGAGGATGAAAATTCGGTGATGAACCCAGTTTTAATAATTGAAGTGTTGTCGAAATCAACTGCTGATTATGATAGAGGTGATAAGTTTTTTTTGTATCGAAAAATTCCTTCCTTTAAAGAATATGTTTTAGTGGATCAAACCAGACATGTTGTTGACGTACATTATAAGAATAAAAATAGTGACTTATGGACAATTACCAGATATGAGGGTTTAGATACAAAAATACAATCACTATCCATCGAATTATCAATGGAGCAACTTTACTATAGAACCTCTATCGCACCCACTACTTAACAAAGTAAACGCTGAATTTATCTCAGACCAATTTCGGCCAACCACATTTTATTTTCCAAATTATCTTCCCTATTTTTCCAGCCATGAATAGATACTCAAATGTAATATGGGACTGGAATGGAACACTGCTAAACGATGTGGCGCTTTGTGTCGACATCGCCAATTCTATTCTCTCAAATCACAACCAAACTCGGCTGGATATAAAAAGCTACCGATCCGTTTTCGGATTCCCAATCACCGAATATTATGAAAAATTAGGGATTGATTTTGAGAAAGAATCTTTTGAACAATTAACCAGAAAATTTATAACTGATTATAATACCGATGTCAAAAAGAGTCGATTGCAAAATCACGCAAACAATATGTTATACACTCTCAAAGTAGCAGGGATTACCCAATATGTTTTAACCGCAGCGTACAAAAAGGATGCACTCCACTTACTGGAACACTATGATATTCTGAAGTATTTCAAAATGGTGGAAGGTTTGGATAATTATCGAGCAGAAAGTAAAATTGATCGTGGACACCATTTATTAAAAGTCAACGAAATTGACAAAACTAAAACGGTATTAATCGGTGACACCATTCATGACTTGGAAGTAGCAAACGAATTAGGGGTACATTGTATCTTGGTAGCAAATGGTCATCAATCATTTGAACGTTTGCAATCTGCTGCCAATAAAAATACAAGGGTCCTAGCAAATCTAGGCCTACTCAAAGAATTCATGCTCTATTATGATTAAATTAAAACGTACCAATTCAAAAGATGCTGATTTTGTGAAATTGGTAGGACAGCTCGATGCTTATCTAAAAGTAGTTGATGGCGAAGAACATGATTTCTATCATCAGTACAATGGTATTGCACATCTTAACAACACCGTAGTTGCGCATTGGAATGGCAAACCAGCTGGATGTGGTGCTTTCAAAATGTTTGATGAAAAATCTACGGAAGTCAAAAGAATGTTTACGTATCCGGATTACAGAGGAAAGAAAATTGCAACGTCGATTTTAACAGAGTTGGAAAAATGGACCAAAGAATTAGGATATGAGAAATGCATTTTGGAGACGGGAAAACGACAAGTCGAGGCAGTCGCATTTTACAAAAATAGGAACTACGAAGTTATCCCTAATTTTGGACCTTACAAAAACATAGAAAATAGTATCTGTTTTGAGAAAATACTAAATTAAAATTAACCAAGAAGACTACTCCAATTTTCACAACTTTAGGAGGGCAAATAGTTTTTTGAAAGATAAACTAAAATTATCTAATATTGTGCTAATATTCTATCATAGGAATTCCTAATTTAAATATAAAAATTGTGAAATACATAGGAAAAACAAACGAATACTTTGAGGTTATTGACATTAATAGTTTCAATACAGATGAGTTGAATCAGACAAAAGAGGATGTCTTGTCCTTTCTGTGGTTGGAGGAAGATGACAATCATCTGACAATTGATGCCAAGAAACAAGTACTTAATAAAAATCAAATCGTTTGTTTTACCGCTTTTCATAAGGTTCAATTCAACAAAATCCGGAAAGCGAAGTATTTAAAATTCAACAAACCATTTTATTGTATACTAGATCATGATAGCGAAGTTGGTTGCAAGGGAGTCTTGTACTTTGGTGCTGCAAAAGTTCCAATCCTATCTCCTTCAGCTGAAGATATTGAAATCTTAGAGACGGTCTGGAAAATGCTTCTCATTGAAATGAATTCAAAGGACAATCTACAACTGGAAATGTTGCAAATGATGTTGAAGCGGATTTTGATTTTATCTACGAGAATTTATAAGTCACAAGAAAATTTCAACAAAATAGAATCCACCCAAGTAGATATTGTAAGAGATTTCAATTTTTTAGTGGAACAACATTTTAAAGAAAAACATAGTGTAGCCGAATACGCTGCATTACTAAATAAATCTCCTAAGACCTTATCCAATCTGTTCGGAAAAATATCAGACAAGTCTCCACTTCAAATGATTCAAAGTCGAATTATGGTAGAAGTAAGAAGACTGCTGAAATACACGGACAAACCTATTTCTGAAGTTGGATATGAGGTAGGATTTCAGGATATCCAATCATTTAGCCGCTTCTTCAAAAAGAATGAAGGAGTCTCTCCTAGTGAATTCCGATTGAGCTAAAGGCGCTTTCGACTCTAAAGCATTGATATTAATTTAAAAGGGAACAATTGATAACCTAACGGGAAAACCTGCCTATTTCACAACCTTATTGTTGCCCTATATTTGTATTGTAAATATTTTTATAATCGAATAAAATTCAAAATCATGGCAACGAAAATTAATATCAAAAACATACCAACTGGTTATCAATCTATCATTTCTAATGGCACACATACCATCATAGGAGATGAACCTATCAAAAGCAAAGGTACCGATTTAGGCTTGGCTCCGACAGAATTGGTTTTAGCGGGATTAGGGATGTGCAAAGTAGCAACCGTCAGATATATCGCACGCAAGAAAGGATGGGACATCAGAGATGTGGATGCTGAATTAGTCCAGCACGTCAAAAGAGGTGTGGACCGAAAATTAAATCCTACCGTTGAAGTAAAAATGAAAATTGAAGGTGACATAACGGAGGCACAAAAACAAGAATTATTGAAGGAAGCGGATAATTGTTACGTCCACAGATTGTTGCATAGTGATTGGAATATCGAAACGGCAACAGAATTAAAACCTATAATAGAAACCCCAGAAATTTAATAAAATGAAAATTTATCAATTTGTCTTATTCATCGCTATTGCCAGCATTTTTCAATCTTGTATCAAGGATGATTTTGTAAAAGATTTTGTAGAACCAGTGTTACGAATTACGACACCCTTAGATACTATGCAAATAAATACCAATTTTCAATTTGAAAAAATGTTTTTAAATAATATTGGAAGTGAAATCACTGTGGATGCGATTTGGACCAGTTCTGACGCTTCTACGATAAGTATAACAGAAGGGGGTTTGGCAACTGCTCTTCAAGAAGGCGCTGCAACTATTTTTGCGACTTTTCAAGATGGAGATGAAATCTATCAAGACGCTGTAATCGTTCATGTAGGTGCGACAACCACTATCAATCTTCAAATGACCAATGGAAGTATCGCTACAACTTCGAGTTATGCGCTTCAAGGAGATTTTATTTTTGAAGAGACAATCGGAGGCGTAAAGTTAACTTTTGCAGATAATTACCAAGCCTCTACTGCACTTCCAGGATTATTTGTTTATTTATCTAACAATGCAAATTCAATTGCAAATGCATATGAAATTGGAGCAGTAGAAGTTTTTAACGGAAGTCATACTTATGACATATCAAATGTTGGCTTTAGTGATTACCAATATCTCCTTTATTTCTGCAAACCATTCAATGTGAAAGTTGGAGATGGTGATCTATAATAGAATAATCAACTTATAAAACTAATCAGATGAAAAATTTAGCAATTATTGCCATCATAATGTTAGGATTGACCTCTAGTGTTTTTGGAGGAGGACCTTGGCCACAACCAAAAGGGAATGGATATTTCAAACTTTCAGAGTGGTGGACCGTTTTCGACCAACATTATACCGACACAGGAAATATCGACCCCAATGTAACCACTGGAATTTTCAATACTGCATTTTATGGAGAATATGGAATTACTAATCGGTTGACGACAACCATCAATGCCAACTTGTTGAGTAGAAATTATATGAATAATTTGAAATCACAAACAACGCAAGAAGTGATCGTACCAGGAGAAGCTATTAATACTTTTGGAGATGTGGATTTGGGTATCAAGTATGGACTGACAAAGCAAGGTCAATTGCCACTTTCTATATCTTTAATTCTTGGTATTCCAACTGGGAAAACAAATGCTGGCTCTTTTGGAAATTTAGCAACAGGTGATGGAGAGTTCAATCAAATCCTTCAAATTGATACCGGTTTTGGTTTCAAGATTGGTAAAAACATTTCAGCCTATGCAAGTGGTTATGCTGCCATCAACAATAGAACGAAAGAATTTTCTGAAGAATTTCGATATGGTATCGAAGCTGGGATCGGATTGTTGAAAAACAGAGTATGGTTGACCTCCAAACTAAATGTTGTTGAATCATTTAAAAATGGTGCTACTGCAGAAACCGTCACTAGTACGAGTATTTTTGCGAACAACACTGAATTCTCTAGCATCGCTTTTGAAGCAAACATTTATGTAACAAAAAATATTGGGGTATCATTAGGAACCGCAGGAGCAATGCGTGGTGAAATAATCGCAGCCGCTCCTTCCTACTCTATCGGAGTTTTTTACGATATGAATAAATAAAAAGAAAAAAAGCCTAACAACATAATTGTATGTTGCAGGCTTTTTTAAAAAGTTGGAAATTGTTTTGGTTTCTACTCCTTTATTTCACGCTATATGTAGCAGCGTCTTTACTTTCATCATGAACGATGTAATAAGTACCACTACGAAATCCACTAAGATCTAAACGTAAATAATTTTCTTGTCCAATTTCGGCATCAAAACTTTTTTCAAAAACAACGATTCCCATTGCATTAAAAATAATAATGTTGGCTTCGCTTGTTGCCGAATGTAATTGAATAATGGCTTTGTTTTCTTCCGAAGCATCTGGGATCACTGACATCTTATTGGTTTCATTTTCTACAAGATCTACATTATAGAAAATATCACTTGCATCAGCTGTCCAAACGGAAGAAACAAAACAAAGTAAAAAAATAAAAGATAGTCTCAAAACATTTTGATTATACCGTTCTACCAATTGTGTTACATAAATTTTCATAAGTCTGAATTTTGGAGTAATTATTATGATTGGCTGTTGTGCGCCACCTACTACCTCATCTCTAAAATAATACCCGCTTTTAATTTTGAAATCAAATCTGTGACATCAAATCTAGCCTTGCAATAAGTAAAAAAAATGATATGAATTAGAGTTGATTCTGATATCTCAAAATAACCTAATTCTTAACTGATAGTTATTCAATTGATTTTATAAGCCGATCTCTTTTTCTGTAATATGTGGGTAAATAAAATCAGAATTTTTGCGCAACAATTTTGAGCTGATTATTTTTTAAAAAAACGAATTTTATTGATACAGTTTCAGGATATGAAAAGTATAAAAAGCATAATCCGTAAATGAGGTTTTGTTTAATTATTATCATAATTTTAGTTCATCATAAATTAAATTTTAATATCTAATGAGATTTTCAACGATTCTATGCCTATTATTCTTTCTTCAAATTTCAAATGCACAAGATGCTCGGTTTGATATATGCCCACTGAAAGTCGGGATGGAGATTCCTGAAGCTAATTTATTCAACCAAACAAATGAGAAAGTTCAGTTAAGTAAAATTACTGCTGCAAAGCCCACCATATTAATTTTTTATCGTGGTGCATGGTGCGGGTATTGCACAAAACATCTAAGCGAATTAAATGACGCAAAAACAGAAATTGAAAATTTAGGTTATCAAATAATCGGAATCACCGTCGATCAAGCTGACCAATTGAAGGAGAGTAAAAGTGAAATTCCTGTCTATTCGGATTCTGACTTAGAGGCCTCAACAGGGTTTGGATTGGACTGGAAAGTCGATGACCAATTATTTAATAAATATCTAGAAAAATATGAATTGGATCTGGAAGCCTGGAGTGGCCAAAAACATCATTCACTTCCTGTTCCCGCCGTATTTATTGTTCAAGATAATAAAGTACTATTTCAATATGTGAATCCTGACCATAGTAAAAGACTGAAAGTAAGTACCTTGTTATCAATTTTAAAAACACTTTAGCCAATTAGAATGCAAGAATAATTCTTAACATAAAACATTCATAAAATACGTTATATTTGCACCACTTAATAACTAATAAAATATTTCAAAATGGGATTAATTTCATTCATTAAAGGAGCAGGGAAAAAATTATTTGGCAAAAAGGAAACAGCAACCCCAGCGGCTCCTTCAGCGGCTACACCAGTAAGTAAAACTGATTTATTAAAAGCAGAAGTTGCTCGACTCGGCATTCCAGTAGAAAACTTAAATGTCGAAGTATCTGAGATGGTGACTGTATCTGGTGTAACTGATACCAATGCGGATCGCGAAAAAATTATCTTGGCAATGGGTAATATCGATTGTGTAGGTTGTGTTGATGATCATATTACTGTCAACAATCCCGAACCAGAAGCTACTTTTCATGTAGTCAAAAAAGGAGATTCTCTTTCTAAAATTTCAAAAGAAGTTTATGGAGATCCAATGAAATATAATACCATTTTTGAAGCGAACAAACCATTGTTGGATCATCCAGACAATATATATCCTGGACAGACATTGAGGATTCCAGCAATTGCATAATTACTGAGAATTTTAATTTCAAAAAGAGGTTGTCCTATTGGAATGGCAACCTCTTTTTTATTTTAAAACAACTTAATTTATCTCAAATCAATTATCTTAGTGTTTTACAAGTTCAAATTCTTATCATGCCTTTAAGACTCATCGTTCTTTTTCTATTCTTCACCATTTCTATTGCTGCTCAAGATATACCTGATGAAGCTACCCCAATGCGAATTGTTAGGTGCGATGCCATCTCTCAAACTTCTACCGTCCGTAATATCTTTGTTGATAAAAGTAATAACAAATGGGCGGCTACAAATAGCGGAATCTTTAAAATACATTCTGCAGATAATGCGACCAAGGAAATTATTCCACCCAACTCTTGGTCGCTCCTTCGATTTAGAGGCGGAAATGAAATGATACATTTTGACCGAGAACGCATGTCTGATTTATTTCTGGAGGCGAATGAAGAATTAATTGAAAAAGATAAGGTCACTACATCCTATCTTGATAAAACTAAAAATGAACTTTGGGTAGGAACTTCTCTCTCTGGTGTTTATCAATTTAAAGTTGGAGACAACATCACATTGTTGAACCAATACAACACTAAGAATTCCAAAATGAAATCTGATTATGTCAATTCTATTTTAATTGATAAATATTCCAGATTCTGGATTGGTACCAAAAACGGAGTGCTTTACGGACATCCAAAAAAAGGGAAAATCAAACATTATGAACCCGGTCATGATATTATTGCCATTACTGATTTAGGACCTCATGTATGGATTTTAGGAAATGACGTGTTGTGGCAAATTGATGATAGAAATAGATGGATTCCAGGATCGGTTGATAAGCGATGTGCAAAAGGAGAAATCAAAGATATCGAATATGATAGTGAAGGTCGATTATGGGTGGCTTCAGAAATCATCGTCAGATATGATGTGGTGAATAACACGGTAGAAAAATTTGATCGATCCAACGGCTTCAATGGCAGTAATATTAATGTTATTCAAGTCGATCGTGAAGATGCACTTTGGGTAGGCACTGAAAATATGGGCATGTACTTAATTGAAAAAGAAACGGTAATGACCGTCAGTTGCGCGATCGAAAAAGGTCTTGATTGTAATCAAGAAAAGAACGACGCTACTTTATCGGTAAAAGTCGTAGGAGGCAAACCTCCTTACCAATACAGCTGGAGTAACAATGACACTTCGGATAATCCAAAAAATTTAGGACCTGGAACTTATGAAGTGACCGTGACAGATTCAGAGGGTAACAAGCGATCTGCCAAAGCTCAAATCGATAAGGCGATGCTAATAGCAGCGATTAATTTGGAGGAAGCAGCAATTGGTGAAGCTGCAAACGGAAGTGCCACTGTGGAAGTAACTGGTGGAGTCCCAGATTATGACTACAAATGGGATAATGGAGAATCAAAAGCAATGGCCAATAAACTTACAGGCGGCAAGCATAGTGTTATGGTAATAGATAAAATGGGTTGTACAACAACAGTCTCTATTGAAATACCGACAGCTCCTGAACCAGCACCTGAAGATATGGTTGCAGATCAACTATCGGAAGAGAAACCAGCAAATGAAGTAATCGCTGCAGTTGCAATAATAAAACCTACAACTCCGAAGAATCCACCCCTGAGTGTTAAAATGCCTAAAGTCATGGAATTAAAATGTGGCATTGAAATGATAAAAAATGTACCAATTGAAGTGACTGGCGGAAAAAGTCCATACACCTATATTTGGAGTGACCCGTCATTATCAACCTATCAATTCAAAGCAGGAAATTTCAATGTGACGGTTACAGATGCCAACAATTCAACTGCAACTACTTCTTTTACCGTGAAAGCTCCCCCTAAAATCGAAATAGCTATCAAACAAACTGTGGATGCATCCAAAGCTTCTATGAGAGATGGACTGGTAGTCGCTTCTGCGAAAGGTGGTACTGGACAACTCCTTTGGCAATGGGATAATGGAGAAACAAAATCCACAGCACGTAAATTAAATGTTGGGAAACATAAAGTAACAGTCTCTGATGCCAATGGTTGCAAAGTATCAAAAACCATTACCATTAAAGAAAAAGCAGTGCCAGAACTTCGAGCCGAGACACTCAAATCAGGACAAACCATTCAGTTAAAAAAGTTGTACTTTGAGGCAGATAGTAAAGAAATTCAGACCCCTTCTCATCCGACGCTTAATGAAGTTGCAAGATTTCTAAATGCCAATCCCAAAGTAATTATTGAAGTAGGGGGACATACTAATAATATCCCAGCTCATGATTTTTGTGATCGCCTTTCCACCGAACGTGCAAAAGCAGTCGCAGATTTTTTAATCGCAAAAGGTGTCAATAAGGATCGGGTTGTACATAAAGGATATGGTAAACGAAAACCATTGACAAGCAATAAAACAAAAGTAGGTCGAGCAAAAAATCAACGTGTGGAGCTGAAGATATTGAGCTTTTAAAAACTTATTTGCAATGAAAATTATGGATGTGTGAATAGTGCCGCAAGAATTAAATCAAGAGGAAGAAGATACCTTAGTTAATTTTGACAATGAAAAAACTATTAGCCGAAATTTCTAAATGTGAAATTTGTATAAATCATTTAGTTGAACATGGGGTTCGACCAGTGGTAGCAGGTCATACAAAAAGTAAAATTATTATTATTGGACAAGCTCCAGGGATTAAAGTTCACAAGAGTGGAATTCCATGGGATGATAAAAGTGGAGAAAACTTAAGAGCTTGGATGGGTATTGATGCAGAAGCCTTTTATGACACGCATCAAATCGCTATTGTTCCAATGGGCTTTTGTTATCCAGGAAAAGGAAAATCTGGTGATCTACCTCCACGCAAGGAATGTGCACCACAATGGCATCCTTCATTGCTAAAAAAAATGAAACATGTCGAATTAATTTTACTAATTGGCAAATATGCGCAAGATTATTATCTACCGAATGACAACACGAAAACACTTACTGAAAGAGTGAAAAATTACAAACAATATCTACCCGAATATTTTGTCCTTCCACACCCCTCTCCCAGAAATAATATTTGGCAAGCTAAAAATGAGTGGTTTAAAATTGAAGTCTTACCCGCTTTAAAAAAGAAAGTACAAACCATTTTAAGTTTGAAAGAAAGGTAGCCCTATATCTTTATTTCAGTCAATTATTCATTTCTTACAACTTATCAAAAGCACCTCAAAAATGCCCATCCATCGTCATTTCAAATTGCATAAACCAGATGGTTATATCTCTCAATTTATTTACAAGAGTTCCAGAAAGAAAAAAGTGTTGGGTGAGTTATTCGATTTTCCGGAAGGTACCATGTCAATTGGCAGACTCGACGAGCTGTCCGAAGGACTATTGTTATTAACTACAGATGGAAAAATGAGTCATTTCGTGACTAGTCGTAAAGTGGAGAAAGAATATTACGTGTTAGTCGATGGATTAATTACGCAAGATGCCATTGATAAAATGAAAAAAGGTGTTTTCATTGGTATAAAGGGTGAAAAATATTTGACAAATCCATGTGATGCCCGTACACTAGCTACTCCACCCAACATTGCTCCCAGAAACAAAAGAATCAGAGATGATCGGCATGGCCCTAGTAGTTGGGCTTCTATTACAATCCGGGAAGGCAAGTATAAACAAGTAAGGAAAATGACTGCAGCAGTTGGCTTTCCTACATTGCGGCTAATTCGTGTTAGAATCGGAAATGTTCTACTAAATGACATGAAAGCGGGTGATGTAGAAGAGCTTCATAATTTTGGTAAAGATAGTTTAGAAGATTAAAATTATTTATAAGCAAAAACACCTACATAATTTTTGGCGCGCAGATATCGCCGATGATAGGTAGATGTAGGATGTTGTTTTTTAATTATACTTCGATAGTCAATTTTTCCGGTTCGTCACGTTTTCAATATTGCCACAGATTATATTTAATGTTTGTATATTGGTTGATACAATTAGCCGGATAATGCAAAATTTTTTATTTTACTGTAACTGCTTATATTCGGAAAGTTACTTTTCTGAATTAATTGCTAAAAAGAAAATTAAGTTAGCCATTCGATTCATGTTGAATAAATTCACAATCTTATACTATACGCTCCTATTAATACCAATTCAGATTTCTGGACAAGATCCGTCCTTTATTAATTACGACACCAAAGATGGGTTGCCAAGTAGTGAGGTCTATGATGTAGCGATTTACGAAAGCGGATTGTTATGGTTTAGTACTGATCGAGGTGTCTGTTCTTATGATGGTTACAACTTTGATACCTACACCACTAGTAATGGATTAGCTGACAACACTAATTTTAAGATCTTTAAAGATCCAAAAAACGATTATGGTATTCAGGCTATAGTGGCAGGATGAGTATTTATGAAAACGGAAAGTTTAGACCCTATCCGTTTAATGATTCCCTCACGACAATAATGAAAGGTTATTGGGTAGATCATATCACTGAATCTGAGGACAATAGTCTGAATATGATTAGTCATTTTCCTTTATCGAAATCTGTTATTAAACTCTCAACAGATACTGCTCCGAGGATGATAAGTTATGACCAATTACCAGAACACAACAACAATTTTACGTTTTCCAATTATGAATCTGTCCCATTTGGCAATTCTGCAATAACATTCGGTATTCGCTTTCCAAACAAACGGCACTACCAAATTGGAATGTGCAAAAAAAATGAGGCTAATTGGTTGCATATATCTGATCAGAAACTCTCAAAAAAAGACCAAAACGGAAAGCAGCTACAATTATTTGAAGCGGATTTCAAACTTTCGGACTTGTATATAGATCAAAATAATGATTTATGGGTTTACGGATCTAGGGGTGTTTATTTCTTTCAAGATTGTAATTTATCTATAACTCCGAAGCTCTATTTTCAAGACATTCAAATAACAGGGATGAAAGAGGATATTGAAGGTAATTATTGGATCACCACTCTAAAGAAAGGCATCATCTTCGTTCCCTCTTTTCAAGTCAAATCTATCCAATTACCCAATAATACAAATTGTAGTCTAAAAGTGCGGAAATATTTGGAAGGAAAATTTTTCGAGATCAAGGCAGAAAACGTAGACATAGCCTTAGTTACGGCGAGCCTGCCTGACTGCGCCAAGCAGACAGGGCTTTCTAACGAAGATAT
>CALFWW010000228.1 GCA_937928575.1 uncultured Saprospiraceae bacterium
TTTCTTGCTTACCCAAAAAGATGCGTTGAAAATATCATTAGTTCGTCCAGCACTTGTGTATTCTAACAAAAAATTGCCGAAAACCTACATGCAGCATGGATTTGGTGGATTGGACTCTCCCCTACTTGAATCTGCATTTCATAATGCTTTACTATTATCTCATCAAGCTACTTTGTTATTTGCAAAATTATGGAAAGCATATGCGACTAATAATAAAATTGAGTTGTTAGAGATTTCGGCTCAGCTTGAGATCGAACATGAATTTATTACAGCTGCTGCAAGTGCTTGTTTAGGACTTTGGGAAGGTCATCCGACGCAATTGCTAAAAGAAATTAAAAGGGATTTAGCGACTTCTGATTTTGGTAAAATTTTTAAACGATTTAAACAACTAGGTGCGATATATGGGTTTGGAGATGTTCAGGTAAAACGAATTTTGGATGCTTAAATTCTTCTTGAATTACTCAAATTTTCAATAAGTATTGATGATAATCAATAGTATAAAAATTAGATTACTATAAATTTTAGCTGTCGAAAATCTTTATTTCAATGACGTTGCCCGTCTGTTCTAGCGGTCGGTCAGACAGGTCTACTTGGCTGGAGGAGTATGTTTGGTAAAAAGATGTGTCTAAATAAACGTGTATGGACTTATATTCAAGCAACATATATTTAGTGAGGATTCGATTTACAATATTCATTTCATTTTTCGATGTCCAACCGATTTCAACTATTTTTGTCAAATTGAGCCTAATCCCTCTACATTTTTAGAATAAATACAATCTTTCATTTGACTATGTTTTCAAAAACTACTAACATTAAATCATGAATTATGTGCAGCAAATAGAAGTTTATTTTGCAGACATCATGGATGCACTATATCCTATCAGAAAAGGGCGCAATCCTACCAATATTTCTTCGCCTGAAGATTTAGAAAATGGACTTAAAAATATATTAAACAATAATATTGAAGCAATTCAGCAGGTAGACCAAATCGCCAAAAATTTTGTAGCGCAATTACCGCATTTTAAAAGCGAGATGGATAAGGACATTATTTGCTTGTATAATGGAGATCCTGCTGCCAATAGCCACAACGAAGTCATTTTAGCTTACCCTGGTTTTTATGCAATTGCTGCTTATCGAATTGCCAATCATTTATTGAAAGCGGGTGTTCCTTTAATTCCTAGAATTATAACCGAACATGCCCATAATAAAACTGGAGTTGATATCCATCCAGGTGCCACCATTGGAGATGGCTTATGTATCGATCATGGTACTGGTGTAGTGATTGGTGAAACGACTGTTATCGGAAATAATGTGAAAATTTATCAAGGAGTCACATTAGGTGCATTGAGTATTCCGAAGAAAAAAGTAGAAGGCAAAAGGCATCCGACAATTGAAGATAATGTAGTCATCTATGCACAAGCGACTATTTTGGGAGGCAATACGATCATCGGGAAAAATAGTATTATCGGAGGTAATGTCTGGATCACTAGTAGTGTACTTCCTGATTCAAAAGTGTATTATAACCCTGGCAATAACATTAGACAAACGAACCAACCAAATATCAAACACAAACATGGGGATTGAAAAATTAATCGGCAACACGCCACTAGTAGAATTAAAGCAATTAAATACCAATAAAAGCGTACAGGTTTTTGCAAAATTGGAAGGTAATAATCCTGGTGGAAGCGTAAAAGATCGAGCTGCTTACTACATGATTAAAAAAGCACTTGACAACAATACACTCACAACGGGTGATACTTTAATCGAAGCCACAAGCGGTAATACCGGAATCGCATTGGCGATGATTGCCGCTACTTTTGGGATTAAAATAAAATTGGTGATGCCAGAAAGTGCTACTCCTGAACGTGTCGGTACCATGAAAGCATATGGCGCGGAAGTAATTCTAACCCCTAGTGAAAAAACAATTGAATACTCACGTGTTTATGCACAGGAGCAAGCCGACAAAAACGGCTACATCATTCTAGATCAATTCAACAATCCTAACAATAAATTAGCGCATATCGAAACAACAGGTCCAGAGATATGGAGTGACACCAATCATAAAATTACACATTTTGTTTCTTCGATGGGAACCACGGGCACGATAACGGGTACTTCCACTTTTTTGAAGGCTCAAAATCCGGATATTCAAATTATTGGTGCGCAACCAGAAGAAGGTTCAAGGATTCCTGGTATTAGAAAATGGAGTCCTGAAACTGTTCCCACTATTTTTGAACCTAATAGAGTCGACCTAATTGAATATGTCAATACGGAACAAGCAGTTGCCACATCAAGAGCTTTGGCTTCAGAGGAAGGAATCTTTGCGGGAATGAGTTCGGGTGGTGCATGTACCATTGCACTACGAATTGCTCAACAATTAGATCACGGGTTGATCGTTTTTATTGCTTGTGATCGAGGAGATCGGTATTTGAGTTCTGATTTGTATGTTTAAAAAATATTGAATTTTAATTTATATCTTGCTTACTCTATTTTTGTGCCTTCCCATGGTGCACCAAACATATCCATGATAACTTTGTAGTTCCCGTTTTTATCTAACTTAAATTCTATTGATTCTGCTCCTTCACTTTCCCAGAAAAACAAAGTATCATTCTCAGCAAAGATAGGACCTAATTTATCTCCTTTTTGATAGACTACCATACCAACATCTTCCACTTTGAAGTCAATAATGACGTGGTTCGCATCTTTGAAGTCATACTTCCCTACATATTTTTTAATTACATTTTCGGAAATTTCGATGGCTTGGCGGTTCAACTTTTTAGGAATTTCATAAGGTTTCCCTTCCATAATTTTACGAAGTGATTTGATAATATCTGCAAATGGGATTTGATCATAATTTGTAAGAAATATAAATGAATAATTGTGATGTATATTCGTTTCGATATGGCTTCTGATTCCTTCTGAGCCTCCCGAATGCCCAATAATTCCATTTGAACTTGATAATTTTTTATTGTAAGGGTCTTGTTGGAATTCTCTTAGTAGTTTTTTAACATCATCAACCGTTGAAAATAATTTCGCTTGTTTTTTACTTCCTTTTTCGAAGTGTTCAATTTGAATAATGTTATTATCATCGTCAGAAGTATGATAAAACGCATATTTTTTCAATTGCTTTCTATCCGTGTAAAAATGAGCACCTGATGATTGCATGTCCAAACGATCAAAAACTTCTTCTTGTATATGCTGTGCAAATGTTTTACCCGTCAATTTTCCAATGATGAAGTAAAGCAATTCATATCCTAAATTTGAATAACGGGTTTCTGTACCTGGTTCAAATTCTAATGATTCCTTCTTTATTAGCGCTACCAATTCCGCTGGTTCCATTGAAAATATATCCAATTCATCTTCATTATAAAGTTCTCTTGGCAATCCTGATTGATTATCCATTAAATGCTGGATGGTGATTTTGTTTCCATTTGGGAAATCTGGTAAGTAAGTTTCAATAGTATCATCCACTGAAATTTTACCTTCATCTTGTAATCGCTTTAGTATATATTTTGAAATCAATTTTGAAACAGATCGCAAGTCAAATTGGTGTTCTGTTGTCACGTATAAACTATCGGAAGCATTTTCAGAAAGATTGTAGGCTTTTTTCAACACTTCTTTTCCATTCTTTTCGACAAGTACGACGCCATTGAATTGTTTTAATGCTAATAGTGCATTGAAATACTCATCTAAATTTTGTTCCAATTTCGAATGCGTATTGGCATCCTCTTGTCCATTGCTATTAATGGGTTGACAACCACAAAATAAAAATGCGAAAAATAAGATTGATAACTGAGTTAAATATTTCATGCCGATTGAATTTTTACTTACACAAAGCTATTGCAGTATGTTCAATAAAAATTGTAAAAATGGTATGTAAGTAATAAACTATTTTTGTTTCAATTTGATTTTTAGTCTGCAAAAGAACTATTAATTACAGCATTAATTTTTCTTAATCATCATTTTTTCCTAGATGAAAAAACAGCTTGCCTTGAGCTTGAATGCTAGTGTAGGTAAATTCTTTTAGGAAATGACCTAAATGAAAAGAAGGTCGCTGACTTTCTATTTGCATTTTTGAGGCATTAAATTAATACAAAGGGAAAATAAAAAAAAGCAATCTCAGTTTCCCAAGATTGCTCTCCTATTCATTTGAATTGATTGAAATTAGTCAACCAATATTTCTACCACGTTTTTAGCAGATTTAGCAGCATCTTTGGTCACTCCTTTTGAAGAGATTTGCCCTTTTCCAACACCTAATGCAATTAGCATTTTTTCAACAACATCCGCACGAGCAGCAGCAATTGCTTTATTTTGGATTGCGTTCTTACCTTCAGAAGTATGAACCTGTACTTTAATTTTAGAAGATGGGTTTGCTTTTAGTGCAGCAGCCAAACCTTCTACCTCTGCTTTAGAGAAGTTTTCAATTTTGTGATTTTCTGGATTCCACTTGATTTGAGAAAGATTATAAGCGCTTGCTGCACCTGATTCTTTCTTGAACATTTTTTCAAAAGTGTTCTTCATCGCATCAGCAGTTTTTCCAGCAGCACCTGCAACAGCATCTCCCGCTTTATTTGCCGCGCCTACTACCTTATCCTTTGCACCAGCTAACCATTTACCGATTTTATTTCCAGCTTTATCAACATAATATCCATCTTTAGACTTGGTAAATTCACCGGCCTTAGAAATTACTTTACCATTGCTATCCAATAAATCACCACCAGCATTTAGGGTGAAAGCACCAGCTCCTGAAACAGCAGTTGCGGCATTACCTGCAGCATCTTTTGCTGCACCGACTACATTACCTGCAGCATCTTTTGCACCAGCTACCATATTTCCTGCTGCATCTTTTGCACCAGCTGCCATATTCCCAGCAGCATCTTTCGCTCCTGCTACCACATTTCCAGCCGCATCCTTTGCACCTGCTACTGCATTACCAGCTGCATCCGTTGCAGCACCAGCCGCATTTCCAACAGCATTTGCACCTGACTTAACCGCACCTGTTGTTGTATTTACAACGCCAGAGGCACCGTCTTTTACTGCATTTACCGCATCACCGCCTGCACATCCTCTTGATGCTAAGAAGCTGATTAATCCTAAACCTATTAAACCCATCAACAACCATTTGATCCAGCCGCCGCCGCCTTTGTTTTCTGGCTCGCTTACTGTTTTGGTAGATGTAGATGCAGTTGATTTTGAAGTGGATGAAGTAGAACCACTGGTGTTGGCAAATCCTAAAATTTGATCCATACCCGCTGGTAACGCACTCATAACACTATTTCTTTGGCCACCTAAAAATTTGCCTAGACCAACAGCATCTAATGCTTTGTTCTTCACGTATTTTCCGACTAAACCCATAACCATTGGAGCAGCCATACTCATCAATGATGTGTTAGATCCTCTTGATAATCCAGTTGCTTTTCCTAACAAGTCAAGCACGCCACTCTGACGGCTCCCCATTAGCATTGATAAAATTCCTTTTCCTGCATCCATCAAACCGGAAGAAGCAGATCCCCCGCCCAATACGGATCCTAGATTATCTAACATACCGCCGTCGTGATTTCCTGACTTCAACAAGTCCAATATCTTTCCAGCACCACTAGTAGTCTCACTTTGTTTTAATACGCTTCCCATGATGGTAGGAAGTATCGCGTTCATTGCAGATCCAGTAGCTGCTTTATCAGCACCTGCTAATCCAGCCATTTTCTCTAGAACGCCATCTGTCATTTGGTCTTTTAATAGACCTAATAAATTGATTGCCATTATTATATGTTTTAATTATGAATTAAGTGAATGTTTACTAATTGATGTGATCGTTCGCAATAAAGAATATTGCAATTGAGATAAGAATTGTTGTTGGTCCGCAAGGTTTTCATTAAAGAAATAATTAAGTGATTATTTCCAGCAATTTTGACGCATAATTTCTAACACGTCACATAAATTTGTAATATATCGCTGCCCGAATTGTAAGTGGGCTCCCTACTTCACATCACAAAAGTAGCAATAATTTAAATATTTCGCTAATATTCAGTTATTTAGGCATTATATCATTCTCTAAATGGTATAATTCTAAGCTCCTTTCCTATTCCCAGGATTGTATTTTTCCACTGCATTTGACAACACTTCTGCCTTTTTAAGCGTCATTTTCTTCAACTTCTGACCAGCATACAACTTCATTTGATCTGTGCTATGCGGCGCTTTTTTATTGTTACTAGAACCATATGGAACCACTGTTTCAACCGCCACTTCTTCGCCATCATATTGTGCAAACATAATAAAGGTGTCTCCCATGAAACTCCTGAAGGTCCCATTTTTATGGTCGATGGTATACATCGCAGACATAATTTCTGGACCTCCCCCTACCGGAAATTGTTTTTTCCCACGAGCATGTACTTGCACTAAACCAAGGGGTACTTTTAATTTACCAAAATGTTTTTTCAGATGATGTTTGGCTTTGCGGATAGACTTGACAAATATTTCGTTTTCTACTGACTGCGTTCTTGAAAATCCTCCCCTTTTTATCACTTCCGCTAACACAAAATGAATACTGACTAAAACCAAAGACGCACCTTCATTTTTGATATCTGTACTTCTGTCCCAATCATTGATAATTTCAAATGCATCTTTTAAATCAGGATATTGCTTGGTATCTATCTCAAAAAGATCGTCTAGGTTTTCAATCGCCCAAGTATAAAAAGTCGTATCAGAATATTGCTGATCATATTTAATCCGCTTGATATCTTCATAACTGACTTTATCATACTGATCGATTAATTCTCTAAATCGAATTGCACGATTTGAATTTTTCGTCATGTATCCAAATGTTGGATCGATTGTTTTGGGATCAATATTTTCGTCCAATCCTGTAGCATTAAATGGGGTATTGTTGCAATTGAATAAATAGCCACATTTAGGATTTTCAATTTGTGCCAATTCAGTGCGAGGATGATAGTTGTTTCGTTCCCATAAATTCTCCGAAGTATTACCTGGGAGTATTTCTTGCCAATTATATTTCGGATTACGATATGGAAATTGCCCATTACACATGTAAAAGATGTTGTCATCCTGATCTCCGTATATAACATTCTGATTACAAATTCCTAAAATATCCAGTGCGGATTTAAATTCTTCAAAATTTGTGGCTTTATTCATGTAATACCATTGTTCAGCCGCAAGCACATTCATACTTGCAATATATCGGACAGAATAATATCCTGTTTTATTTTTAATGGTCGTCCCATATTTACTCCAATAGAATTTTTTCTTTACCGGAATTTTAATCGGTCCAAATTTCACTTTTAGTTTTACCACTCTTTCTTCCAATTCTAACCACTCGCCATCAAATTTATATTTATTCTTTTCGGATGGATGCATCTCTAATTTGTAGATATCACTAAAATCAGGATAATTGACGGTATGGGTCCAACCCAAATGTTGATTGGTTCCAATAAAAGGAGTCGCACCAATGGTAAAAGTAGCTCCTAAAAAATTCCATCCTTCCTCACTATTCACGTGCACTTCGTACCAGCTTAATGTCCCTTCCAATGGTTGATGGGTATTTGAAACCATCGTGGTGACGCCATCTTTAGATTTGGATCGACTAAACGCAAATCCATTTGAACCAGTCAACACACTATTTACATTATAAGTATCCATCTGCCCTTTGATCAATCGACCCAAATCAAACGCTACATTCGTCATGACGGTTTGCCCCAAACAATATCCTTTGATAATATCTCTAGTAGTTACTGGAAACAATTCTTTCATTAAAATCTCATCAGGATTATTGGCTGCATAATCATTATATGCCTGACAACTTCCTTTTAATACTTTTAAAAACTCAGGTGTAAATTGCTCTTCAAAATTCTCCGGTAAAAAATGATCGACATTGGTCAAAAAAGCGATGATGTCAAAACCAGCTCCTTCTACCCCATCGAGTTCGGAGGAACGAGATTGAATCGCCGCCAACGTAGATTGTATGTTTCTGAAATTGTCTTCACAATGCGCATAGCTCATGCCATAAGCAGCATCTGCATCCGTCTTGCCGTAGATATGAGGAACACCCCATTGGTCTCTGACGATGGTGACATCATTTGGATTAATTGGTTGAGCGGATAAAATGGGTAGACAAAAAAGTAAAATGCCACTTGTAAGCAGCAACTTCGCAATAAAATTCATGCAGGTAATTATTTAAAATAAAAAAGTCGTCAAAAATCGGTGGGCCGATAGAAGATGGAAAATGTGATTTGCAATGTGCTGCAAAAATATAGTTTTAATTGGTAATATGAAAGCGCTTGTAGAGAGGTATTGTGAACATCCTAAAACATCTCTCTGAAGTAAGGATTGATAAAAAAACAAAAAGATAATTTCACAAAACCATGCATCGTTGACTAACTAACTTTACCTTTGTCTTTATCAAAACAAATTTGACCGTGCGTAAATCATCCTTCATCCTACTAGGCATATTCATTTTAATGTCCAATACGATTCTGGCAAAGATTCCGGATTTGACAAAAAAGCAATTAAGCTCTCCTCCTCCACGGATTATCCGTACTTGTTGTTCCTTTGGATATGACATGAAATTAGTTGGTATCCCAGGTGTCAAAATCACTGAAATTTCTGACATTCAAAATATTGGAAAACACGTTTATCTCGGTCATGCCTCTGAAGGAAATGGTATTATCTATACTCGAACTGGTGGCTTTATTGATTTGGCACATTTACGGGATCAAGCGGACTGGACGGCCTATTTGTACACGCAAATTTTGCAATCCAAGGAAAGTGATGTCTCTTTTCAAAAATTAGGACAAGAAGGTGGATCCAAGAAATTGTTTTTGAATTTGAGCGATGAAATGACGGAGGAAGATGAAATAAAACTAGCAGGTAGAATTGCATATGATTTATCGGTGTGGCATGAAATTGCAACTTGGTTTGGTGCTTCGACGATACCAATGGTGCCTGAAAGATACTCGAGTTTTTCGGCGGAAGATGCTTACTCCAATTTATTGGGTGTGTTAATTTCGATGAAAGCGCTTAAAAGCGAACTCCCTTTTGAAGAAGCAATGACGCTATATATTGAGGAAGCACTTTATGATTTGGATGTGGTTTGGACGAATGAAGAAAGCTGGGTTGCCATGGAAGAAGTGCTCGACATCTGGTGGACTAATGAAAAAAGATTGCCTAATAAAACAGTACTTTTACAAAGACAGTTAAATGTTTTTCCTGTTGTGACACCTTGGTTGGTTCCTAATTGGCAATTGGATGAAATGGAGTCGATTTCGATTGAGGTCCCACTTTATGCTGCCAACGGAATTCTATTGTCAGAATACTATGATTTTGAAATCCGATTGAATGCAAAGTTTCCTTATAAAAAAATGTTTCCGCATCGGCAAGGACGGAGAATTACTGAGACGGATTTTCCGGTTTTGATTGATGAGGTGAAGGAGGAATTGAATTTAATTGGGGCTTTGTATCGGTAGTCGAATGTTCGACCTCTTTGATGTTGGGAAATATATTTCATATATTTTTCTAACAATTTGAATTCGATCTCAGATTGGCCCAAAGGGGTTTCGCAATTAGCTGAAGTATCTATGGATACTTTCAGTCATTTTTCAGATTTGAAATGAATTCCTAAGGCAAATAAGGAAATACATCCAACAATGTATTCATGATAATGAACAGCATATTTTCTGGTACGGACTTAAAATTTCCTTCTGCTATCCGATCTTTATCTAGTTCTTTTAAGTATTGATTAACTTTGGTTTTGCGAATATAACTTTGTGCTCCTGTTCCTGGAAAGTTTACTATACTTCCATCTTTTTTCAAATTATTAGAAAGAACAAACAACTTATCTTGTCCATTTTCACTTTTGTATAGGTGAATCCAAAAGGCTGTGCTTTTAGATTCAAACGCTGCCTTTAATTCATAAGCAAAGTCTTGATTAGAACAAAGACTTTTGTTGCTTGTTATAAATGCTCGTGCCTCAAACCGCTTTCCAAAATATTGATTATGAAAATAGGCTAAATTCTTTTCAACTAAATCATCTAAATTTGACACTTCGAATTCGCCTATCTTGAATGATTTTACATTTGACATATCTAGAGATCTGTTCTCTATAGATGTGGTGTCTATTGTTAGGTTGTATTTTTTTGAACTTGATTTATCCATTACGATATCGGATATATTGAGTTCGTAAAAGCCATGATCTTTGAAAAAATCAACCATCTCTTTTACACGACTTGTTCCAAGAACACTTATTTGATCTTCATAAACACACCCTTCAGATGTAGTTGCCGTCACTTTATATTTGTAGTCCCCTTTTTCAAGTTGGAAGTTTCTATGATTAGAATCAGGGATAGGTTTCCATTTTTTATCCTTTCCCATTTTGTACCACTGAAATAGCGCATTTGGAATGTTTGATTCGGTATATATTTTTGGCTTATCACCGCTACAAAATTTGTAGATTCTTGGATGGATTTTGAATTCGTAATCTAAGCCTTTGACTTCAAATTCTTCAACGAAAGCACATTCTGATTCTTTCTCCCATATCATAATGTCATATTTTCCAGGGCTTCTAATTTCCTTTTTATTTTGAGGCCAGTCAATTCTAAATTCATCCATATTATTTTTTGGTAGTGCCAAAGTTACCATACACTTCATTCCTTTACATATTTCTTCTTTATCTGAGATAAATTTTACTTCAGGACGTTCAATTTTTTCGATAAAGAATTTAGTTTCATATCTGCACTGGTTTTGAGGATTTGTAACTACTATGTTGTATTGACCTTCATCAAATACACATCCTCTCATTAATGGATAATCTTTCCACTTGGGGTCAACATAATTCGTGTCATAACATGAATAGGCAGGAATAATACCATCTGACATTTCTATCTTAAGTGATTTTAGAAAATCAATATCTGCATGTTTCTCTTTATCAATGAAATTAATTCCTGCTCCCGCAGGCTCATCTCCGCAAATCCATTCATCGTAACTTATCCTGTGTGCCGCAGGATCTAAAGGCAATTCAATATCAGTTCTGAGAAATGTTTCATCTGGATAAATTGCTTTCACCATGTAAAACCCTTGCTCAGTGACCGTAATATTATGCCCATAAATACAGGTTCCGAAATTATATTTTTTATATTTTCGGCTAAACCACTGAAATTTTATTCCTAGCTTATCAATGTCAATAATATTATCCGAATTCTTATTTACAACAGAAGCAATTAACGTGACCGAATCTCCATAACAAATTACATTGTTATCTTTTGTTACTACTAATCTTAATGAATCATTAGTAATCGATTCTACAATTTCAAACTTAGAAGGTTGTCCGTAAATTGGATACGTATTAAATAAAATACAGGCTAGTAATAGTAAAATATAAATTCTCATCTTTTGCATGTTTTAGTAAAATTCATGACTCATGTCTTCTTTTTCAAAAATATAAAGATTGCCACTGGTTCCCAACAAATAAATTCGTTTTCCATCATACTCCATTCTGTCCCAATCTGGTCCTCGATATCCTTCAAAGATATGACTCCATACAATTTTATAGGAGGATAGATCAACTGCATAGATCACAAAGTCCATAACACTGCCTAGTTCATTATCATAATTTTTCATGGCAGATACAAAGCCTAATCCGTGACCGATATGGGCATATGAAGCTTCAAGCCGATACTGCGGGTAATTGATGTATTTCTTATATTCTGGCAACAAGTCCTTTTCTTTAAATTCCATGGAGTCCAGATTCAGCTCTTCGTAAAAATATCCAAAACTGAAAAGTTTGTTTTCGTAAAACTTTGGTTCTTTTTTGAATTTCCAAGCGTTTATGAATTGTCCAGTTTCAGTTTCAATTGCATAAACTTTTCTGTCCTCTTTGTTGTAAAAATAAATCGCATTTTTATATTCTGTCAAAAACCTTATTAGTTGGAATTTTTTTTCTGTATCAATTTTGTAAAGCCACTTTTCTTTTCCTGTTTGGATATCATATGCATAAATATGATTGTTTTTTTTCTCAATACATTTAACTACAAATAGTGCTTGTGTACCAGTGTATAGCATAGTACTGTTATAATCTAAGCGCCAAATATTTTTTTGTGACGTTTTATCATAGGAAGCTATAACTGATTTCTCATCTACTGTCTCATTAACTAATGATGAATTTTCAAATTCCTTTATTTGTCTAAAATCAAACTTTTCAATAAAATTCAAATCATGAGAGAAAAAATGCCTTTCGTAACTTCCCAGTTTACCAACACTTACCTGACAGTTATTTATTTTTATAGTATGAAGCATGAAACTAAAATCTATCACTTTTAGCATTTTATTTTCATATTTTCCAAAACCAAATTTCCCTAAAACCATATCAGATATTATAAAATATAATTTTTGCTTATATACTAAGAACTCTTTTATACTTTTATTACTAATCGTGCTGATCTTGTTAAACATTATCATTCTACATAAATTATGGTATCAATTAATGCTTCTATTCCTTGAATATATGTTGATTCCTCATTTTGTGAAATTCCAAGGCTTATCTTCAAATCCGAATGCATAACATTCACAAACTTTTGAGCCTCGACTAGATCTTCCTCTACTAATTCACCATTTCCATTTACATATTCTGCGCCCATCAATCTTCTAAATTGATTCTTTATAGCTAAAATAGCATCATCTTCTGAAAGTTGAGGTAATTTTCGTTTGTTAAAGGTATACCTAAGATTGTTAATATCAGTTGTGTGATGAAGATATTGTCCAAATTGTTCAGTTGGTCGGAAGGACTTAGCATTGTGTAAATTATTTATAGATGATATAGAGTAGCTTTTAAGCTCAATATATTTATTATCATTTCCGTCTACTCCAATCAGTTTCACATCATATCTATGATGAGTTTCAGTACGTTCTTCGCCTTGGTCTTGGTCTTCTTCTCCGTCGGATGGGTCAAAAGGGTTTCCTTGATTTCCAGATTGCTCAAACTTTTGATCGAATTTTTCAACTTGTTCAGGGAGATAAACAAGCAAGGAGAACATCGAAAGATATAACTTCACCTAAAAAACCACCCGATCACCTCTTCTTCTTCTTATCAGAACTACCCAAATTAAATCGATATCCAATAGACACTGCTCTGATTCCTTCAACACCAATTACAGCTATCTCATTGGTGTTATTGCTATCATTCAAGATTAATGTCGAATTAAAACCATAGCCCAATCCAACTTGCAAATCAATTAACAATCCACTTTCAAAAATGTGTTTGTAACCTCCTAATAGACCTACTGAAAAGGCAGATAGTTTGTAACCTGGATCAAATCCATATGCGGATCGATCTCCAGACACCAACAAATTTCGGGGTCCAAAATAAGCGCCGGCATAAGCACCTGCTCCTCTTACTTTGGGACTGAAATAATATTTGCCCGAAAAACGAATGCGATATCCACTTTTACTCAATCTGAATTCAGGACCACCTAACAATAAGCCTGAAAGCGGAACATTGCCGTAGACAAAAATATTTGATAATTCAATGCCTATTTTTTCTTTTACGACGAATTCTAATGACACATCAGGTTGGCTAAAAATAAGTCCTACTGGATTTACTTTAATTTCAACTTGTGCATTTGAAACAGAGACGAATAGCAAAAGTGCACTGATTGTTGTAAATATTTTATTCATAAATACTTATTGTTTTAATGGTTGATTTTAGAATTGATAACTTGCTAATAAACTCAATTTCATGAGGTGTTCACTTGAAGTTTTGTCTTGATCTACGAATCTTCCAATATTATAAACACGGCCAGAAATATCTGTATTTTCAAATCGTCTTAATAAGAAATTCGATTCTAAATAAATACCTAATCCTTTATTGGTTTCCCGATTAAATTTATAGCCTATGCCGACATCAATTGATAGTTGTGTTTGTTGTGGATCCCTCCAATTTTCTTTAATCGCTGTTTGCGAATCAAATAACGATCTTTGAACGATGTAGCGAAATTCACTTTTTAATAATTGCAGAACTGACAATCCACCCAATATTTCAATTTGTCGATTTTCACCAATCATTGTCAAAGCATAAACTGGAATTCTGAGATAGCTTACTCGGTAACGGAAAATTTCATCTTCAAAACCTGTTGTGATTGGGCTAAAACCTGGATCTATTAATCGCTCTTTTCTTTGATAGCCATATTCCGTGTATCCGAGTCCAATAGAAAAATCAACATTATGCCTAAAAGGAAATTTATAAAATACTTGGTACTCAGGTCGGAACAGGAAGGACTCTTTCTCTGTGCGGAAAATTCTATACTCATCCGAATTCGCTTCTGCAAAAAAACGCCAACCGCCTGACAATCCGAATTTCACTCCAATTCCTTGTTGTCCAAATATGGATGGATTTAAAAACAGCAAAAAAATGGGTGTGATTAAATATACTTTCATTTTGATGGCGTCATTTCTTATGAAAGGTAATAATTATTGCGTCAATCACCAACAATATGCACCCAAATTAATTGAATACGGCAAATTATTTACGAGCCTCTATGAATAAAGAAGTGGGGTCATAAATCATTTCATTTTTCACATCCAATTCATAATTGTTAAAATCTGGAATATCGCTGGTATGAGGGGTCTTTATTTGAATATCTTTGAAACCAACAGATTTCAATAATCGAGTTAATGAAAAACGGTCATACATCCAATAATGCACCTCCCCTCCTAAACGAAAACTTCCAACTCTGTATTTTTCACCTAACAATAAATTCAATGTTTTTTGTTTGACCATTGAACCAGACAACTTTAAGAATCCAAAAAGTCCAGTTTCTTTGATGACTCGATTCATTTTTTGAGAAGTCGTTTCCTGCTCAGTTGTTTTTCTAATTTCTGAACCTACAAATCCCATTCGCCCTGCCATGTAGTCAGGATCCGTTAGTTTTTCTTGCGCCAAAAATTCTCGCATTTGACCACCCGTATTGTTTCGAATAGTTTGGTCGTATATTTCTAACATGATCCAGTCGTAATTGGCTTCGGATGCTGCAGTTGGATTGGTGAGATTTTCTTGTAAGAGTCGGTGATACTCTTTCATGATGTTTTCCAAGTCAGGAACCACGACTCGTAAAATTCCATCTGTTTTTAAAACCCGATAACATTCTTTGATAAAAGTAGCGGCACTTTCCTTTGGAATATGCTCCAGCACCTGGCAGTGATAGACTGCTTGAAATTCGTTGTCGGCATAAGGAAAACCTTTTAAAAGATTGTAAGCGCGTACATGTTTGCTATGCGATACCATGTCGATATTTTCCCAATCAGGATGGAATTTTTTACCACAACCTACATTTAAATAATCCACCTTTCTACTCATGCTTTTCAGTTTCTTTTTGGTGGCGTAAATATAGTGGATTTAAAAGAGATTCGCTTTGTTAAATTTTATCGTTTTATTGATTGCGCTACTTGAGGTAGAACTGCTGCTACGCCCATTCAGGGCTGGACGAGTATACGTGAAATACTTGGGGCGCTGCCGGCGATGCCCCAAGATAATATGCTTCACCAACTTTGGGGTCATTGGTTACAATCTAAATTCGGAGTAGAAAATTTTTGGACAAGTGAAATTCGAGGCTTCGTGGAGCAATATTAAGTAAGTTCAATAAAAGCTCCAAGGGAGCAAAGTGCACTAAATATGGGCAACGCACATTTATTAAACACGTCCTATCGGATAGCGCCAAAGGTGCGTAAGCAATATAAATTTCAAGCACAATTCATCCTTGGGACGATACCTAACGTTTTTAGATGCTTCACCCACTTTGGGGTCATTGGTTACAATCTAAATTCGGAGTAGAAAATTTTTGGACAAGTGAAATTCGAGGCAAGAGTGGGTTATACGATTGTTTTGTGACCAACTGCTCAACTCTAGTCCATCACACGCGCATTTTCACCAATCATCACACTATTGAAATACCATTGATATGCAAAGACACCAATTAGAAAACTAAAGGCAAAAAAACCGTTATTGATGACAACTCCCAAAAGGCCTAATACAACCAGCACAATCGTAAAAATTGTAGCTCGTTGTTGATTCTTCTTTTGGGTTGGTTTCAAGAAAGTGCCAAGTGGTATCAAACTCAAACCAAAAATCATTGCCATTGTCCATCCATGAGGAGTGAAAAATACAGCACCTAAAGAAAGTATCGCACCAATCAAAGCGATACCACATAGCTGCGCCATTTTCTTATCGTCTTCTTCCAACAATAAACGCCCATATTTGTTGGTTTGCAAATAAAGATTCATGAGTGGATCTAATAACCAAGTTGAAATAAACAAAGCAAACATTAAGTACACGACGGGCATTAAAAAAGGTTCTAATGAAGGGTTCTTTCTTGCAGTATTTAAAATAATACGATAGACGATATAGCCTCCAATAATTAAACCCCAACTTCCTTTTGAGGTTAATTTGGCGCAAAACATACTGTAATTAAAAAGCATTCGGTACGGCCAAAATCTGGACTTCATAGCTTCCAACATCCCATATCTCGCCATGTAATTATTTGGATCAAGACTCAATGCATACTCCATTCTCTCCAATGCTTCATTTACCTTTCCTTCTCTCAACAATTGCATTCCGTGATTGGCAATGGTTGAAGGATTTTCTGGTTCCAACTCTAATGCAGAGTCGATTGATTCATTGGTATCCGCATCTCCTAACAATCGCTGCACCATTATCTTGACGTTCAATGCATTTAGATTTTCAGGATCAATTTCCAACGCTTTGTCGGCATAGGCTTTCGCCTTGTCATAATTTTTTTGAGCTAATTTTACTTGTGCCATCGTCAAATAAGGTGCTGCACTTCCAGGCTCCATATCTATATATAACTCCGCCTTCGATTCTGCTTTTTTTAGTAAATCATCTTTGATGTCGATATCAATGGACAACTCCATGATGTGTGCGGAGTCTGGATTTTCTGCCATTAATCCATCCGTAATTTCGCGACTCTTATCATTCTCACCTAAACGTAACAATGTGAACGCATAATAGTACTTGAGCTCTTCACTTTCTGGATTTTGCTCCAAATGTTCCTCTAATAATTCCTTTGCTTCTTTGTATCTATTTTGATTAATTAGCAGGACAACCCTATCACCGATATTTCTCATTTCAAGTATTTTAGAACCGCATCATAAAGACCAGATTTGTTAGCAAACAAGGCATAATTTTTTGCGGTTGTAAACCAGTCAACCGTACTTGCTGGATGTTTCTTTGTTACCTCCAATAGGTCATTGGTCGCGATTGGTTTTGGGACACCTGTTTCCATCGCTTCTTCCAGTATTTTTTCAACGGCAATATCAATCATGGCGTTGATATCTGCACCACTATATCCAAGTGTTTTCTTGGCGATTTTTTTGTAATCAATGGAAGATAGTGGTTTCCCTTCCAATTTTAATTCAATGATTTTTTCCTTACTTTTCTCATCTGGTGGTGGGACAAAAATAATTCTGTCAAATCGACCAGGTCTTCTAAAAGCAGAATCAACATGCCAAGGCGCGTTGGTCGCGCCAATCACCAACACACCATCATTGCTGGCTGCGATCCCATCCATTTCTGATAAAAACTGATGGATCACATTCTTTCCTCCTGATTGCCTGGCATCCGAACGCTTAGCACCCAACGCATCTACCTCATCTATAAAAATGACACAAGGTTTGTGTTGTCTTGCGAGTGTAAAGAATTTATTCAAATTTTTCTCACTATTCCCATACCACATATCCAGCACATCTTCCAAACCGATATTGATAAAATTAGCGTTGATTTCACCAGCCGTTGCTTTGGCAATAAATGTTTTCCCACAACCCGGAGGACCATATAACAAGATTCCTCCACCTGCCTTTTTACCGTAACTGGCAAACAACTCCGCATTTTCCAGTGGTTTGATGATTTTTAAATCAATTTCTCGTTTCACATCATCCATTCCACCCACATCCGCAAACTTAATGTTAGGCTTGGTAAACAGACTTCCATCCATGCCATCATCATCAGGTGTACTAGCACGCATTCTAAACGCACTGTCTAGTTCTTCATCTTCATAAGTCGCATTTTCTTGCACAATCCCTTGATAGAGATTACGAGCAGCGTCCCTATTATTTTCTCTCAAATAACATTTTGCGATTCGTGCTCTCGTATCTAATGGAATTTGTGACTTGTCAGCAATCGCTTCTGCCAACACGATACATGCGGACCGTTTTTTTTGTTTGAAATAAGTATCGATGAGGATGCTTTTGAGTTCAATATTGTTAGGTTCACTACGAATTGCTTCTTGTAATAAACCTTCCATTTCATCTAAAAATTCTGAGTGATGCTGCATTTTTTTAATAAGCATCGTTCGAATGTAGTTATTATTTGGGGAAGCAGCGAGTGCTTGTTTTAATTGTTCAATTTCCTCTTTATTTATCATAGTTGTTTATTGCCTGCGGGAAGGTTATAAATTTGTAAGTAAGCTACTATTTTTTTGTGTAATTTGGAGATTATTGTGGGTTTTTCGATCAAGCACTAAAATTATTCGCTTAATTTTGAATGAAGCTAACAACCTAAAAAGATTCAACATCTTCAAGTGAATCTTCTCATACTTTCACCGCTTTATTCTACAAAAGAACTAAAATGTCCATCAATAATTTTTCTTGATCTTCATTTTTTCTTGATAAAAAAGAGCTTGCCTTGAGCTTGTCGAAAGGAAGCAAAAAATCAAGGCTTTAAATTATACAAATTGTAGTCTATAATTACGGTTATCTTTGAGAATAATTTCCCGATATCTTCGTTAGAAAGCCCTGTCTGCTTGGCGCAGTCAGGCAGGCTCGCCGTAACTAAGGCTATGTCTACGTGTTCTGCCTTGATCTCGAAAAATTTTCCTTCCAAATATATCCGCACTTTTAGACTACAATTTGTATTACTAATGTTTGATGGATGAATATGCTGAAACTAATGTTTCAGTTCATTCATTTCAAAGGTCGGTTTACGAACTTTGATTCGCAAGCGAACCATTCATTCATTTCGAAACTCGCAACACTTTTCAGTGGCTCAAACAGCGATCTTTTTTCCTCCCTCCGCTCTTCTAAACTTCTTAACGATAAATCTTTACGGCCGAAGGCCACCCGCTACAAAATCCTGCGATTAGTTTTTCGCCGATTAAAATTTTAACAATGTAAACTTGTTTTAAGTTTTGGCAAGAGGTACAAAAATTATTCGCTTAAACCATCCATATATTTTTTCAGACTTTCCTTTATCAAATAATTCCAACCTCCCACACCACTTTCTCTTGTGAATTCCGGAATGTCTTGAGGAAAATCTTCTGTTACTTTATTGAATAACCTGACTATTCTATGATTGTCCTTTGCTAGAATTTCAAAAGTAACGTATCCATCTCCTGGCCATTCTTGATGTTTCCAATTGTAGGAAATTTTTTTATTTGGAATGACTTCAGTTACCTTCCATAAATGGGTAAAATTTCGACCTTCATGGGAAATTGGAAAACTGGTTTCAAATCCAACAATAGGCTTGAAGGCAGGAATATTTGGGAAATACCATTTGTGCATTTGCTTCAAATCCGTTAATGCTCCCCAAAGTTGTTCTTTTGTGGCATTAAAGGATTGTTCGACAATGATGGGTTGGTCAGTTTTTCTCATAGCACTAAGATAGGTCAATATTATTTTAATCGAAAAGATTTCTAAACCCTGGCTCTGACAACAGGTCGAAGGATTAAGCAACTTCTCCGGTTTCCAATTTTGGCTGAAGAAGATTTCTCCACAAGGTTGAAATTGCTCCACTCGATCCTTCCTTGATTTTTCGACATCTTCGCCACAGCGAAAGCTCAAAATGACAAGGAAGATTATTAAAATATAAGATACAGAAACTGCCTACGAGACTCCGTTTATTCCTAATTTGAAAAAGCTTCCAAGTTCATAAGTAATACAAATAATACTCTATAATTGCGGATATCTATGAGAAAATTTTACTGATATCTGCGTTGGAAAGCCCTGTCTGCTTGGCGCAGTCAGGCAGGCTCGCCGTAACTAAGGCTATGTCTGCGTTTTCCGCCTTAATCT
>CALFWW010000229.1 GCA_937928575.1 uncultured Saprospiraceae bacterium
TCTCTCCAAAGATATGTTAAATTATCGCCAGAAGAATTAGAGCCATCCAATTGTATTGTTGGAAATTTGCAATTAATCACTCCACTGCCTGATGTTTGAATATCCGCACTTACTGAATTCGCTGATTGTATTACTTCTACCGTTGTAGTATCGGTGCATCCACTAAGTTGATCAAAAATAATTAATTGGTAAATTCCACTTTCGCTAACCGGGACTAAAGGACTATTAGCAAAAGCTACATTAGATGGATCATACCATTCATAGAAAATAAAATTATCTGCAACTGACATGGAGCCATCTAAAATCGCACTAGAATTTGTGCAATCCAACTCGTTGCTAACTGTTGCAATTGCATTAATACCCAATCCTGATTCTGGTACTGTGAGGCTGGTGGTATCTGCACAACCATTGGCATCATCGGTTACAACTAAGAAATACGTGGCGATGCTATCTACTGATTCAACAATATTATTTCCAATAAAAACACCAAAAGAATCTTGCCATAAATATCCAAGAGTTCCTTGTCCTGTGGAATTGGAACCAGACATGAATATTTGAGAAGCATCGCAACCTACTCCTGTAGCGCCCGCTACTGCAATCGGAGGTTCAATATTCCCAGGTACAACAATAGCTGCAGTATCTTTACAACTATTTTCATTATCGGTCACGATCAAGGTATAATTTCCAGGAATCATGGCAATTTCCAACGCAGAATCTCCGACAAAATTACCCATTGGGTCCAGCCATTCAAAATCTAACCCGCCAATTCCGGAAGAACCCATGGGCGTCATAACCGCAAAAGGACTAAAACAAGTAATAAAGTCACTGGTACCTCCACTAGCGGTTGGTTGGACCAAATTTTCAATTACTTCTATAGTAGAAGTATCAGTGCAAGCATTCAATTCATGACCAATAACCAAGGTATAAACTCCACCTTGATTGACAACAATATCTTGTGTCATCCCAATTACCCCATTCATATCATTCAACCAGGTGTAGGACAAATTTCCAATACCTAATGATGCGGCACCAATTAAATCTATGGTGGGCATCCCACAACTGATGGTGTCAGGAAATGCAATCGTTGAAGTCGGCTGTGCCGTGTTATTTATTACTATCGAAGTGGAACTTTCACAATTACTATTTAGGTCTGTGATCGTTAATTCATAGATTCCAGCTGCCGTGATATTTGCTATCGCTGTTTGACTAACAACCGTCATATTTATTTGATTCACCCATTCGTAGGCAAGCGGTCCTGTACTCATTGAATTGCTTCCATCCAACATCAAAGTGCTTCCGCCACAATCTAAAAAACCTATGGAATCGATCACCGCAACCGGGACATCTGCCACTTGATTTACCACTACCTCAACGGTATCTGTGCAACCAAAATCCAGATTCTCTACCACCAATGTGTAGGTTCCTGCATTGTATGCGACCTGCGTTGGAGACATGCCAAGTGGTGTATTGATTGGGTCGTACCATTGATATCCGAGCGGACCTTGCCCTGAAGAACCAGAACCATTCAAAATGACAGAATCTTGTGTACAAGTGATGGTATCTAATGCGATGGCAACTGCATTTGGATAATTAAAATTGTCTGTGATTATCAGTTCAACCGTATCCAAACAAAAAGTTGAATTCGATTCACCAACAAAATAGTAAGTACCGGGAGCAGTAATGAGATAGTCATTCGTTTGGGCAACCGTATCCCAATCGGAATTGTGCCAGGTAAAACCACCAATCACAAATGCTTCTGCGAGAATCGTAGGATTATTACAATCTAGCACAGTACCTGGATCTGTGGTCACAGAAATTTCAGGTTGCACGATAATTTGTGGGATTTCAATTTCAATCGTATCGGTACAAGTTGAATTTGGAATGGATACAATCAATCTGTAAGTATCTGGTACGGTTACTAAATGAGTAGCAGTATTACTGATTGTTGCTCCAGAAAAATCTTGCCACTCAAACAGCATGTTAGATGGTCCAATAGAAGCGTTTCCATCGAGTATCACTTCCGTCTGCACACAATCTAAAGTATCAGGGAAAGCAACTGCTACTACACTTGATGTATCACCGGGCACTGCAACAAACATACTATCAACGCAAAAATTAACGGTATCTGTGGTCACCAATAAATGTTGTCCGACGAGTGAAGTATTATAAGTAGCGATTGTGGAGACACTATTTCCGTCTGGATCAAACCATTCGAAAATTCCATTGTTTTCAAAACTACTTCCACTCCCATCTAACAAAGCTATTGGATTGACACAAGAAATCATATCATTGGTCACTGCGTTAGCTATTGGAGAGATGGTATCTTGTAAAACAGAGAATCGAATACTATCTACGCAACCCGTGATCTCATCAATGACAAGTAGGTTATAAAAATCAGTATTATTCACTAAGATAGAATCGGTATTATCGATGAACACCCAAAATCCGGAGTACCATTCGTAAGTGAGATCATTGATACCAAAAGAGCTCAATGCATCTACATACACCTCATCTTGTTGACAATTCAAAAATCCTTGTGGGGTTGGTAGTGCAGTTGGAACAGCATCTATTTTAATCACTTCAATTTCAGTCGTATCTGTACAACCAGAAACTTGATCTTTCACAACCAATTCAAAAACACCAGCAATACTTACTTGGTGATTTTCGGACAAACCGATGATGTCACCATTAGGATTTAGCCAACAATACTCTACCGGGTTATTGCTGGTTGAAGTATTTCCGATTAAAGTAACTAAATCAATGGTACAATTTAAAGTATCGGGTGGAAGGACTATGGCCGTTGGCGTATCTGCACTTTCAATTATGGTTGTATAGGTGGTGTCTTTGCAATTATTAGCTGAATTGGTCACAATTAATTCATAAACATCTGGCATTGTAACAGTAAACGTACTGGTTGGTGCAATTAAAGTACCTGATGAATTATACCATTCATAAATGGTTCCACCTGTTGACATTGTGCCATCCAGCAGTACGGAAGTTTCATTACAAGAGAGGGTATCTTGAAGAGGTGCGATGGCGATAGGCACTTGCGCACTTCCAAATACTTCTACCTCCAAACTATCTGCACAATTATTAACCCCAGAAGTAGCTACCAATAAATAAGTACCCGCCTCAGTAACAGAAGCTGTCGATGTCATAGATATGGAATTACCTGTTGCGACATCGAACCATTCAAAGGAAAGTGAAGCACCGGTGGTTCCACTACCATTTAGTACTACAGAACCATTGTCGCAACCTAGCGAATCCGGAGTTGCAATACTAATGTTAGGTGTATTCGTATCTGCAAAAACTTCAACGGTATCTGCAGCAGCACATATGGACGAAGGAAACATGACTTCTAACACATAATTTCCGGGTGTTAACACCTCAGGAGTTAACGTATTCTGACCTGCCCCAAAAGATCCACCATTATATGCCGACCAAGTAAATGGAGGGTTTCCAGGTGGTAAGGTTCCATTCAACAAAATACTTTGAGAACCAGAACATGGAATCGTATCTGGAAACGCAATGACTGGCTCATTTGGAACTGGAAAAATATCTATTTCAAAACAATCATCGGTCAAATCTCCACAAACTGGCGGATTGATTCCCATGAGAAAAATATTCAGATCTCCAAGAGTAACCATTCCATCAGGAGGGAAAAAAGGACCAAGATTTCCAACATCACTTTGCAAAATTGAAAATCCACAAATGGTATAACTTCCAGGTTCATAATCAGAAATATCGAAAGTGGATTGATATTCAATGATCTCATTATTGCTATCTAAATCGCCGATTGCAAATCTATAAAAATGGGCTGCTGGATCTGGTGCGCTACCTGGGTAAACTGGATTAATCTCCATTGATAATTCTGGGTCACCTTCACATACTTGCAAGTCAGGATAGGATGATAAATCTCCGGCATCTGCATCACAAGGATCACAATCGATTCCGACATCTTCACAAAAGATTGGGTAGAAATTTTCTATAACTAATGGGAAATCCGTTGGCGGATTTGTATTGTTATTATTTACGGTCAATACCCAATTTCCATTGACACTACCCATATTAAAACTTTCGAGACAACCAGAAAATGGATAATAAGTTCCCATAATATTTCCATTGATTGGCCAAAGCTGAGCATTATTCCATTGAGCAGTGAATCCCGGTTCTGGAATCGCGTTATCTCCACATTGTACAAAACCTATATCAAAAGTAGTAACACCCGATCCGGCACCAACTGCATTCGGCCCAATCAGTTGTACAGATTGACCTCCAGGTGAGGATAGCGTCATTTCAATTCCTAAAATATTGGTGGGGTTGAATTGGATGGCAACACCACATACTGCTTGCGAACCTGCCAGATCTGTATTAGTGGTAGCACCAGAAATTTCGAAACTCACAAATGCGTTCCCACCTACTGGTACATCTACGGGACAAGCAGTGCAGCCACACAATTGTGCAATAGTTTGATCTTGGAAAAAGACAAACAATAAAATGATAAGTATGTAGTTTTTTAAAGAGTGCATTTATCTGATAACCATAATCATTTTAGTATAACGTCAAAAGCGTTGGATTTATGGGCAATTTGGGTAATAAAAGTAAGCAGATAAAGTGGTAATGAGGACTGCATTATTATTGATAATAATAAATATATTTAAAATAAAATTTTAAGGTATCGTACTTGTCTTAAATGATGGTTAATTTAAAGGTTTTTTAGCTGATATACTTGAGTCCAAGCAAATAGTATGAACATTTTTTTTTCTATGAAAGACATTTTCTACTTTTTCCTATTATTATCATTAATAGGATGCAATTTATCTGAATCAAATAAAACAGATAAAGTAAGTAATAGTATGATTTCAGGAGATAAAATTACAGCGATTCCTGTAAAAAACTTGATTTCTGAAGTTCGAGATGAAACTTTTTTATTTCAGGAAAAAGAAATACCTGCCAATGATTCAGGTCAAAAAGAAACTACTAAGAAAAAAAAGAAGCAACCATCTGTAAAAGCGAAAACACTTAGGAAACTAAAAAAAGAGAACGCAACCAGAAGTACTCAAAATGAGGTGATCAATAGCGCTCCTACCGCTCCATTAGAATCAATGAAAATACCTTCCCCAAAATATGATCCGATTTTTGCCGCCAACCCTTATTATATCGCTGAGGGATTTGATTTTCCTGTAGGGAAACCTGATGCGGATGGCTATTTTTTAGCTTTAAGATTTGGACAAAAATTACATTTAGGGGAAGATTGGAATGGTGTCGGTGGTGGTAATACAGATTTGGGAGATCCTGTATATGCAACTGCAGATGGTTATGTTACATTTGCCGAGCACCTTTGTTGTGGATGGGGCAATACTGTTAGAATTATCCACAAATTGGACAATCACCCATACTACGAGTATATCGAATCAGTGTCATCTCATTTGAATGATATTGTCGTTCAAAAAGAAACTTTTGTTAGACGTGGCGACTTAATTGGACATATCGGAACGGCTGATGGAAAATACTCAGCGCACCTCCATTTAGAAATGCGAACTTTTTTGGACATGAATATTGGTCCTGGCTATTCGGCAGATCAATTTGGCTATATCAGCCCTACCCCTTTTATTCGTCAAAATCGTTAAAAAAATTAAGCAAAATAGCGGCTAAACTTAGCTGCTCACAGCAAACATTCCCTTCGTTTTTCAGTATAATAAATTAAGGTCTATCGTATTCGACTCAATTAAAGACCTTTAGCACAAATGAAAGAAATCATCCTTTCAATACTACTTCCTTTGCTCATATGTTTCCATACATATGCCCAACCTTCCTTTGGCAATTCTGAAACAGATGAAATCATCTCGGATATCGAGCAATTGGTGCTTTCAGGTAAAAAGCGAAGTTTAAGAGATTTGGCGACCTTTTTAAATAAGCCAGCACATTTTGAGCGAATTCAGAAAATACTACTTGAAAACACTTTTTTCGAAAAATCTATAATTGATATCGAAGAAAATTTAACGAAAGAAAATTTTCTTCAATTCTATTATGACAATGAAGCTGAAATAAAATATTCCAATTCACTACAATCATTTTACGTTACTCCATTTGAAGAAAGAGTACCACAAATAGAAACTAAAAATTTATGGCTTGGTCCAAAAGAAGATAAGTATCATAAATTTAAGGAGATGTCAGTTGCATTGGAAGAAGGACTAACTAATGGTAATGAAGGATTGATTTATCACCAGATAGAAAAAATTTCCAATCTAAGGATGAAAGAAGGTTACGAGTATTTGATTGAAGTACTTAAAGACAAACGCCTTGAAAAATTTGACTTTAAAATAGATTTGTATAAGCTATTGTATTCTGAACTACTGAATTTTGCAAATATTGAAATCGTAAAGAACATACTCGATAAGGTGAAAGATAGAGCAATGGAACCTTATGTAGCTTCAGAGTATCTCAGCTATCTTACTAATATTTATATTTCTGAGAACAATCCGAATAAATACGTTCGACGATATAATTTTTACGTTGACTCGCTGAAAACAGTAGATGCAATGGTAAACTTCGGTTTTGAAAAAATGCCATTGACGCAAAAGAATTTCTTTTATGAATCTGTGGATTTTTATGGGAAAATTTTGACTGAATCCGACCGTTATCCTTTTGTTAGGCACAATTCAATCAAAAAATTAAAGAGCAGCAAAAACCCTCGTGCTTTATTGTACATCGCAAATCATATTTATAAAATACAGAAAAACAATGGGATTTCAATAAAGGATTATTCGTGGGAATATTACTATAAATTATTGGATAAATTAACGAAAGATCACGTCAGTTTCCAGAAAAGAGATAAATCTTATACCAACAATTTGAGATTAAGCAATGACCGAACCTCTTTCCAAAATTTCGTCTTGTATTGGAATATCCACTATATTGATTACGAGTGGGATGATACAAAGTCTGTATTTGTAAATAAAAAAACTGCTAAAGAAAAGTCGGATAACTATGAAAAATATTTTAGACAGCTAAATTCCAACAATGATTCTACAGCATTCGAAGCATTCAAAATTTTAACAAAAGGAGATCCAAATGAAGTCATCCCTTTAGCAAAAAAATACAAAAGACTACTACGTAATTATAATACTAATTTGCCTTCTTTGAAGAATAATTTTTTGCAGCAATTAGTGCAACTGACAGACTATGCAAAAAAGAATCATATTTCGACAGTCTTACATAAAAAATTAATCCCAACAGTCAAAAAATTAAGTGATAAAAACCTTACTTCTGAGGAGCGTTATGTGATTGAAAACGAGGTCATCGATCGACTAAATTTGAATAATGTTACGGCATTTGAATTCCATGCTTGCCTATATGAGAAAAATAAAGACTTGAGTTACTCGGCTGGCAGAATATTGAAAAAGTTTTATGATTCTGTAAAGAAGGAAATATTTGAAGATGAAAATGAATTGCGGCATTACTTAAAAAAATCTCATTTATTTAGAAATATCGAGGCGATGGGATTTTGCAATGATTATGTAAACCTTTTTGAGGAAGAAAGCAATCAGGAAATGATCAAGAAAATTGATGCGCTTCGAAAAGTAGAATTTGATAAAGATATTCATGTCGAACTATTCAGAATGAAACTATCCATCTCTGGTTCCAACAATGAACAAATTGATCAATTATTAATTAATCCATTGGAGTATGATAAAAATAAGTTGAAGCGATTGACCAAACCTAATTCAGCAGACCTTGCTAAAATCGAAGCATTTCTCAACGAAAATAGATCCCCTCAGCAAGTTCGGCCAGTATTAGAATTTCTGACCCGATTTCCGACGATAGAACAAGTTCCTATGTTGATAAATTTGACGCAAGACAACCGATATATTGCAGAAACGAAAACAAAAAAATTACGCGTATCAGATTTAGTCAATAATATTTTAGAAGAAATTTATACTTATTCATTTGTTGATTCGAAGAAAGAAGAAAGACCTAACAAATGGTTTGAGTTGTGGCAACAAAAAGAGAAAAACTATAAGCAATGGTCAAAAATATTTTATGCAGAAACCGTAAATAGACTTAAAGCGAAAGACAAAGTAAAAGTCCAAGATATCAACGCCATTTTCGCTTCCGATCATTTCAAAAAAAGTGATAAAGTCATTTGTTTGGAAGCCATCAAAAAGCTAAAACCATCCAAATTAAACAAACTGAATACGCAACATAAATTGATTGCCAAAACAGATTTGACTCACTTCCAACATGTCAAATTGAATTATAAAAACTTAGATAATCTTCCTAAATATTTCAATGATGCAGACAAGTATGAGATATTAAATTTCATGTTTGAAAAAGCACTGGAATTTGATTTGGAGGATCGCGGATCTTTTTATAACAACCTATTCAAATACAGCTGGTTTACAAATTACGCAACCTCAAGTAATTTCAATCTCAAGTACCGGGAGGAGATTGTTACAACTTTAAAATCCTATCTGAATGAATCCGATTTTTTGAGTGAATTTGAAGAAAGAAAATCATATCTGCATATGGCGATGTTGGAGAATACTGGGGCTTCATTGGAGGAAAGAATAGAAAAATCAATTCAATTGGATATTCCGGAATCTACGAAAGCTGCTATCCAACATAATTTAATTTCAACGATTAGCTATCAACAAATTCCTATTGTTATCAAATACTTGGATCAGTTTAGTAAAACAGATAAATACAATCCAATCAAGTTTTTGAATACAGATTTCGGATTACCCATTTTTGATTTAAGTACCACTAAAGCAAAAGAGACCTTATTAAACCGTCACAAAAAAATGTCCGAAAAAGATTTCTATCTCTCCTACTTGAGTGACTTTGGCGTGGATTTCACTTCTAATAAAGGCAAGTTGGACTATACAAAAATTGGTGAAATTCTTCGATACGATATCATCACACCATTTGTAAGTGAAAGCGGAGGAACTTTGGATTTGTATAGTTACAGTATCGTGAAAGTTTTGGAAAAAGAATTTAAAACAACTTTGGGATTCCATCAAAAATTGAATGAATCACAAACCTTCTTCCTTTTTACCAATACCAAAAGAGCCAATGCTTGGTTACGTTTTTTGCAACGTAAAAAATTGATTTCAGGCGACAGTTCTCTAAATTCACCCGTTTCAAGCAGTAATTAACATACTTTTAACAAAAACATATTCAGTAACTTCCGTTATATAAATGTTTTACTTAAAATTGTCCGTAAATAATTCAATATGAAAAATATAACTAAATTATTATCACTGGTTTTGATATTTGCTTTTGCAGTATCTACAAACACTGCTGATGCTCAAACCAGAAAAAAGAAAAAGAAATCCGATAAAGTTGACGAATACTTCGATGACCAAGGAACCATTTTACAACGTGCCTGGTATGGTGCTGATTTGAGTTTTAATTTTATACCAATTCCTGGATTCGGAAATATAATCGCTTACGGTATTTCACCGATGGCCGGCATCAAAATCAATGAGTGGTTTTCAGTTGGTCCGAGAGTTCAGTTTAGTGTTTTAAATGGTAGAATCTTTGAACAATTTAGAGTGGAAGATTTTGCATTTAAATTTAACGCAGTAACAGTGGGTGCAGGTGCATTTGCAAGAGCGAGGATTGGTAGAGCTTATTTTGCCCACGTCGAGTTTGATAGAGTATCCTATAGTCAACCACGTAATGGTCAATTAACTTTTAATAACCAGGGAAAAATTGATTTAGAAAGAATTGGCCAATCTCACTTCTATGTTGGTGCTGGTTATCATGGTCAAATTGGCACTCAATGGGGCTATCAAATCACCGCTTTATTTGATACTTTAGTAGATAGAGACACTTGGGCAAATACATTACCGATTACGACTAGATTTGGAATCAATTATAAATTCTAGAATTAGTAATAGTATTGTTGGAAAAAGGGGATTGTGCTTGGCACAATCCCCTTTTTTTTGTGGGGCGTGGTAACCCATTCCTGTATCGACTATGGTCGAACGTCCCTTCCCTTTTTCGAAATTCTATTTCGAAAAAAGCACTTTTTTTAAAAGGGAAGGGCGTTTGAGCGCAGCGAAATACTGGGATGGGTTACACGTACTCCTAAAATCCAATCTCCAACCCTACTAAGAAATTCCGACCAGCCTGTGGATAAAAACCAGTCAAATTATACGTGTTCCCTTGCTCCAATCTCGTATAAGGATCGTCCGCTCTTCCATCATATCCCTCAGAAATATATCGGTAGGTCCAAGCATTGGTAATGTATTTTTGATCAAATAAATTGCGGACTAAGAAAGTCAATTTCGCATTGCGCAACCAACCTTTGTTATAGCTTATACCGATTCTTGCATCACTATAACTATAAGCCGCAAGTGCTGTGTTTTCATTTGAAGTGTTGTCGATAAATTGTTTGCCAACATATTTAGCCAGCAAGGAAACATCTATGCTCAAGTCATCATTTTCAAATGGAGTCATCACATCATATCCTATCTCTCCTACCCAAATTACATTCGGTGAAAACGATAAATCAGTATCCGTGTGTCGAATTGAATCTTGTCCCCAAGTATCCCAATTGTCGATAAATTCATCAAATACCTTAATTTTATTTTGAGACAAGGTCAATGCAGTTGAGAAGTAAACACCTTGTTTTAATTTCACCGTTGCATCCAATTCGATACCAGCTCTGTAGCTATCATCGATGTTGATACGAGTTGCTGCACCGACATCATTGATCTGCCCGTTTAATGCTAATTGATTTTTGTAATCCATATAATACAAGTTGGCACCTAAATTTACAATTGGTGATCTGAAGCGGTATCCTAATTCAGTATTATATAAGGTCTCATGTTTAGGACGACTATTGGGCGTGGATTCTGTGTAATCATTTCGGTTTGGTTCTTTGTTTCCAACTCCGAAATAAGCATATAGATTTTGCTGTTCTGAAATTGAATAATTCAACCCAATTTTTGGATTAAAGAAAAACAATTGATCTTCTTGATCTACCAACATTCCATTGTTATCAAACCCCTCAAATTCGTAAGTAACCAAGCGGCCTTGCAAATCCAAATATCCATTTAGTTTAGCATTGAAATCATAGTTGAGTACTCCAAAAAGCATTTCATCTTTTTTATACCCATCATTGTCATAATAATTTTCAGGATCAACTTCGCCTTGTGTCTGTGTCCAAATCGCTTCTCCAAAATGCTTTCCTCGATATTCGAAACGAGAAAAACCAAGTTTAGCATTTAGACGATTATTGGCTGGTCGATAATTCAGTCCTACATTAAAACCATAAAAATCATTATCCAGCCATCTTCTTCTAATTAAATCATCTGTCAAAGTACTATCCGGGTAAACAATGTTGTAATCTATCAGATCTTCACCGGCTTTGTATTGTTCGAAAAACCCTTTTCCTTTGGTGTAATTCAACTTTCCATTAAACGACCAATTCGTTCCAATTTCATGATTGTAGTGCAACTGATAGTGGGTCTGTGTATAATCATCCACTTCATTATCATGTGGTTCGCCTGCTCTTTCCGTTCCTGCTGTATTGAAAGTAGGATTGGTGTCAATGAATTGTGCTGGCAGTCCATTCCATGCCTGATAAGTGATTTCGTGTCCACTAAAAACATTGACATACAACGCATTTTTCTTTCCCAAAAATCCACCCGATGCATAGAATGATTTCAAATCCGAAGTAGCTCTATCGACATACCCATCCGATTGTATACTTGACAATCTACCATCAAAAAAGAAGCGGTCATTGATTAAACCAGTACCACCTTGGATGCTCAATTTTTGAGTATTGAAAGAACCGATTGAAGTGGCAATTGTTCCATATGCCTTCTCATGAATTTTATTGGTATTCAAATTAATAGATCCGCCAAATGCACCTGCTCCATTGACAGAAGTCCCTACCCCACGTTGTATTTGAATGTTGTTGGTGCTACTTGCGAAATCAGGAAGATCTACCCAAAACACCCCTTGAGATTCCGTATCATTCAATGGAATCCCGTTTATAGTAACGTTTACACGCGTCGGGTCACTACCTCGTATCCGGATACCCGTATAGCCAATTCCAGTTCCCGCATCTGAAGTTACGACAACAGAAGGCGCCGCTTTTAAAAGATACGGTACATCTTGCCCCAGATTATTTCTTTGGATGGCTTCCTCATCTAAATTGGTTTGAGTAATTGGCGCATCTTTTTCAGCCCAATTTGAAATTACTTCAATCGCTGTAATTTGAAAGGTTGTTGGGATCATCGTGAAACTTAATTCTCGATCATCCTCCAATTTCAAGGTATATCGATTCGCTTCATAACCAAAAAA